>NZ_PEIG01000018.1 GCF_002749975.1 Gloeocapsopsis sp. IPPAS B-1203
AATGGCTTTGATTACCAGTATATTGGCAAGAAAGTCGCACCCACGTTCAAAATCCCCAAAGGCGAACATTATGTTCGGATAGAAAGTGGCAAAGGTGAGTTAGGCATCTACATCATGGGTGATGATCATGTCTTTCCTTGGCGGTGGAAGATTCGTCCAGCAGATTTCAATAACTTGCAGATTTTGCCGCACCTTTTGCGGGGTGTCAAAGTAGCTGATATTGTGACAATTTTGGGTAGTGTAGATATCATCATGGGTTCTGTAGACCGTTGATGACGCAATCGGTGAGTGATTCTAATCCAGCGTTGTGTGAGGCGATCGCGCTGCGGATCGCCCAAAGTCCGCAGCACCGGATTACCTTTGCGGAATATATGGATTTAGTGCTGTACCATCCTCAGTACGGCTACTACAATACTCATGCCACGAAGCTTGGTAAGCAAGGCGATTTTTTTACTTCACCACACTTGGGCACAGATTTTGGCGAATTACTCGCCGAACAATTTCTCCAAATTTGGGAAATTCTAGAAAAACCTGTTCCTTTTACATTACTGGAAATGGGAGCAGGGCAAGGTATCTTAGCGTTAGATATCTTGAACTATCTCGAAGGGTGCTATCCAGATTTTTTAGCGGCACTCAGTTATGTCATTATTGAGCGATCGCCTTCTTTAATTCAAGAACAGCAACAGCGACTTCAAAAATACCATAATCATATTCAGTGGCAGACACTCGAAGAAATTCCAGTAAACTCGATAGTTGGTTGCTGTTTTTCTAACGAATTAGTAGATGCGTTACCTGTACATCAAATTGTCATCGAAAACGGACAATTACGCGAAATTTATGTCACAACCCAGACAGCAAGTACTTCTCACGCAACATTTACAGAAGTCGTAGGCGAACTTTCAACAGCGAGAATCATCGAATACTTTGACTTAAACAAAATTGCCTTACCTTCTCCTACCTATCCTGAAGGCTACCACAGTGAAGTCAACTTAGCAGCTTTAGATTGGTTGAAAATGGTAGCAGCACGCCTACAAAGAGGTTACTTGTTAACCATTGATTACGGCTATTCAGCTAACCGCTACTATAATCCCATTAGGCAAGGAACGCTACAGTGTTACTATCGCCATCATCGCCACAACAATCCATATCTATATATTGGGCAACAGGATATCACTGCTCATGTAGATTTTACAGCGCTGCAAGCATGGGGTGAATTGTGTGGTTTAACAACAGTAGGTTCAACTCAGCAAGGATTGTTCTTGATGGCTTTAGGGTTAGGAAATCGCATTGCTGCACTGAGTACGTCGCCACAGCAATCACTAGAAAAACTGCTACAGCGCAGGGATAGCTTACATCAACTCATCGATCCGATGGGGCTTGGTGGATTCAATGTCTTAGTACAATCTAAAGATGCGATCGCGGATACGCAATTAAAAGGTTTAAGTTTGCCTTTAATCTGAGCCACGGATCGCAAGCAATCTGCTAAAGTTGGCAAGAGAGGTAAATGTAATCTTATGTCTTGTTGCGCTGATTAAGCTTCTATTCTTCAATCCAGCCTCGAAGACTCTGTTTGCTAACTAACTGAACTTAGAAATTTGATATCCTTCAGTTCGAGACTTTCGCACTTGGAAACTCTGGACGTGTAGTTCTTTCAATGAAAGCACGATCTTTCGCAAGTGTGAGTAATTTTTCTATAACAGTAATTAAAGTAAATCTAAAGTTCTCAAAGGAGACAAGATGAACACTCATGACTTGTTAATGCTGATATTACTACTTACTCCTGGTATTCTTCTTTCAGTTTTGATTATGGCTACTTTTGCGGCTGGAGGCTGATATTGGCTTGGAATGTAGTGTATTTGTACTTTAAAGTGTTACCTCAGTGCGAACGTTAATTTTAGTACAGTAAGCTAAACAGCACATCACTTATCATATAGCCACAGCGCATAGCCATCAGATAATGATTTTCACAACGCGCTGGAAGAGAAAAACAGATGATATGCTAAGCAAAACTAGTTTTAGAGCAGTAATTGCATAAAAAACAGTAATTGAAGGCTGAAAATTTAGTAAAATCAGCTATCTTAGTTTAAGTGTTTACACGCAAAAGGAGGATATATTACTCTGTCTTCTGACTTGATTTACAATATCACCTCTCTATCTTGGAGTTGATGAAGCAGATTTGTGAGTCAAGTATTGTAAAAAGAAATCGAAAAGACTTTATCTTTGTCAATCTTAGCGGTGCTATACGTTTAAAGTATCACCGGAAAACACTCGTCAAAGTTGTCATTTGAAAACAACGTTAAAACTATGGAATCACAAGTGCAACCACCGGAATACGCAAACCCTACTTCTTCGGAAACGATAGGGGTATCAGATTCAGCACCTTCAGGATCTTTAGCCTTGCCACCTTCTACACAAGACGAACAATGGCGGCGAGTTGGATCGCAAATTTCTGAATTTCTCGCACAGCTACCTGAGTACATTGGCAGATTTTTCAACGAGTACAAGCAGCCAATTATCACTGTTGGTTTAATCCTGGCAGCTATCATTACCGTCAAGGTAGTTCTAGCTGTATTAGACGCACTGAATGATATTCCACTACTCTCACCAACTTTTGAATTGGTGGGTATTGGTTATTCAGTTTGGTTTGTGAATCGATATCTACTTCAAGCTTCCAAACGGCAAGAGTTATCACAAGAACTGCAATCGCTTAAAAAGCAAGTAATCGGCAGTCAACAACTACCAGAATCATAAATAGGTCTGAAATTACCAGCATAAAAGATATAAGGGCGAGGGGATTTGTGTCTTAGCAAAACCTACGCCCATTTATTGTGTCAGGCATTTATCTTATAGTGATTTATGTCTTGAAGCTAACGCTTTTGACTACAGCTATCGAAACAAAACCGATCTCTACTGGTTTTTTCTTTATGAGTCCACGTCAAGAGACCTAGTTTGTATAGCTGCGAAGAAAGTTGCTAAGTATTTTGACGTCACTGTTGCACTACATATTGAGATTGAATTGGTTCGACTCTACCTGCACGAACTAAAGCTTGGTAAATAGAGGCAGTCACTTCAGCACGACTAGCATCGCGGTTTGGTTCTAGGACATTGGTTTCAGGATAATTAACGACTAAACCAGCATCAGTTGCAGCAGCTACCTGTTCAACTGCCCACTTAGGAGTTTGATCGGCATCTCCAAATATACCCAGTACTTGAGTAGGATTTTGTGGAGTTGGTAGATTTAAACCACTGGCAAGGGCAACTAATACTTGGGCACGAGGAATTTGTTGTTGTGGTTGAAAGATATTTCCTGGGTAGCCTTGCATAAAGCCACTTCTAATCGCACTACCAATCGCTGGAACTCCCCAGAAATCAGCAGGGACATCAGTAAAAGCGATCGCCTGTTCTCCAGGACCTAGCTGCTGATCAAAAGCAGCTTGTAAGATCGCCGCAAATTCTGCACGCGTTACGGGTTCATCGGGACGAAAATAGTCGCCAGCAAAGCCACTGACAATCCCACGTGCCGAAAGTTCGTCAATGAATGGACGCGCCCAGTGATTTTCGGGAACATCAACAAAAGCAATTGGTTGCAGTTGTTCTGGAGTAGGAGAAGGAGTCGGTGTTGGTGTCGCTTGGGGAACGGGTGCTGGAATTGGAACAACGCCAGCAAAAGGTCGTGGTTGTGCGGGTGCAAGTGCTTCAGGTGACGGTATGGTAGGAGCTACTGTAGGGAGTGGTATTATCGGTGCAACAGTTGCAGTTGGTGTTGGAGTTGGGGCAACAGTAGGACTAACAGTGGGTGAGGGCGATGGAGTTGATAGCCCAGGAAGACCAACCCAGTCAAAACCGCGATCGCGACGACCAATTGACCAAAATAAAATGGCTCCGATGGCGCTAAAAGCAACCAAAATGGCGATAAACTCGTCAAATCCTAAGGGACTTCTTGGCGATGACGGTGGGTCGGGAGGGAGATTTGTCATCTGAATTACCCAGATAAGCGTAAAATCTAACTCTTAAAAAATTAACCTACAGGTGCAAATTTTGAAATACTCCATTTTGGAGAGTTTTACTGAAAAATCGCGGATAAATTTGCTTTTAAAGAACTCGTAGTACGCTAGGAATGCTGTCTACTGCTTCGAGGGTGCGAATTTCATCCAAAGATGAGTGAAAATTGCCTTCGCGGACATTGTGGGTGACAACAACAATTTCGGCTAGATCGCCTTGCAAACCAATTTGGACGATCGATTCTAGGCTAACGCCGTAGTTGCCAAAGCAAGTTCCTAATTTCCCGATCACACCAGGGCGATCTTTGGTGAGAAAACGAGCATAAAATCGCGTTGTCAGTTCAGCCATTGGGGCGATCGCACAATAATCTTGATGCGAACAAGCAAGTAAAGGATTGGATTGCGTTTGTACCTGATTACTTTTTGTTTTCAAGACTGCGGCAATATTCATAATATCTGAGACAACAGCACTCGCCGTCGCCCCAGCCCCAGCCCCAGGACCATAAAACATCACTTGTCCTAAGGGTTCACCTTCGATCAGAATCGCGTTATAAACTCCATTAATACTTGCTAAAGGATGCGATCGTGTTACCAGTGTGGGGTGCACTCTTACTGAAAGTGCTGAGGTAGGTTGTGTCCGTTGAGCAATCGCTAGCAGTTTAATAACAAACCCCAGTTTATCGGCATACGCAATATCTGCTTGGCTAACGCTACGAATTCCTTCACTATAAACTTCTTGTAGCTTGATACGTCCGCCAAATGCCAAAGAAGCTAGAATCGCAATTTTGTCTGCGGCATCTAAACCATCAACATCTGCACTCGGATCGGCTTCAGCATAACCAAGTTTTTGAGCATCGGCTAAAACTTCATCAAAGTCACTGCCTTCAGTTTGCATCCGTGTCAGGATGTAGTTTGTTGTGCCATTAACAATCCCTGTTACTGCCTGAATGCGGTTAACGCTTAAAGCTTGCTTGAGTGGTTGAATCACAGGGATACCGCCGCCCACTGCTGCTTCTAGCATGACGTAAACTCCAGCCGCATTTGCCGCTGTAAAAATTTCATCTCCGTAACGCGAAATTACGGCTTTATTGGCAGTAACAACGTGTTTGCCGTTCTCAATTGCTTTAAGGATGAGCGATCGCGCGGGTTCCAATCCCCCTAAAACTTCAACAACAATATCAATTTCCGGATGAGAGACTATTGATTCTAGATCAGTTGTCAATATCTCTCTAGGGAGGTTTAAAGTACGGTCTTTATCAAGCGATCGCACTCCAATTCGATAAATTTCAATTTCTTCTAATAATGGATGGCGTCCAGCAGTATCAAATAGTACCTGTGCAGTACCCGTGCCGACGGTTCCTAATCCTAGTAAACCAACCTTAATCACAGTTTTTTCGTACCAGTTCACCAAAATTGAGGAGTCAGGGGTAAGGGGTCGGAGGTCAGGGAATTATCTTGATGATATTCCTGAAATCGTGACATCTTATACCTTGAAATACATCTTCAGGCATAAATTTCTTGGTCTTCTCCACGAATAAATCCGCTTTTTTGAAAACCAATTATTATGCTACAGGAATACACTTTTGTTCTTCCCCTAACCTCTGACTTCTGATTCCTGACCTCTAGTACGTTTCTACGTGCCAGCGACCAGCCTTTTTCATTTGCTTTTGGTAGTCCATCCAGTCAACGCCGTCTTTAGCAGCAGCAGCTGATAGCGCCTCATCGATGCCACCTTCCATGCCTTTCAAACCGCAAATATAAGTATGGGTGTTATCCTGTTGAATCATTTTCCATAATTCATCAGCATGTTCAGCCACGCGGTCTTGAATGTACATTCTACCGCCTTGAGGATTCTTCTGTTCGCGGCTAATAGCGTATGTCAAGCGGAAGTTATCAGGATATTTTTGTTGAATTTCTTCGAGTTCTTCCTTGTATAGGACATTGGGAGTCGTAGGAATTCCAAAGATTAACCAAGAAAAACCCTTAAATTCATAATCTGGGTTTGCTGCTTTTTCCTCATCCTTAAACATGCGCCACAAGTAGGCCCGAAAAGGTGCGATACCTGTTCCTGTAGCAAACATGATGACATTAGCGTTGGGGTCGCTCGGTAGCAGCATTTCTTTACCGACAGGTCCGGTAATTTTCACATCTGCACCAGGTTCGAGATGACACAGATAAGTTGAGCAAACACCGTAGACAGTTTCTCCTGTTTCTGGATGCTTGTATTCTAGTTGCCGGACACAAAGCGATACCGTTTTATCGTCAACATGATCTCCATGCCGTGTTGATGCAATCGAGTATAACCGTAGTTTTTCTGGTTTACCCTTTTTATCAGTTCCAGGGGGAATAATACCAATACTTTGACCTTCAAGATATCGTAAATCTCCTTCAGAGATATCAAAGATCAGGTGCCGGACAGTACCGATACCACCTTCACCAACTAACTCTTCATTCGAGACACACTTACCAACAAAAGGAGCATTCGGGCGATAGATGTTAACTGGAACATCAGCGTGCGATTCTTTAGCCTTTGCTTGAGTCATAGGCTTGCCTTTTTTTTCAGAATTTAGCTTTTGATCATCTGATTTGATGGCATTACCTTCGCTTGTAGTAGTCGTAGATGTGGCTACAGCGCCATTTCCTTGACTTTTACTTGCTTTCATCTTCATTACTGAAGAACCATTTACTGCGCCATCAGCGCTCAGGGAGTGAATGCTAGCAATTTTGCCGCCCATCCGAGTGATCCGCCGCATTTCTTGATTCATACGGCTGTAAGGCACTCTGATAAAGACACTACCGCTTTGACGGATGGGATAGTTAGTTTTGTCAGTTTCTTCGTTCTGACGTAATCCCACTACTTCGTAAATAAAAACGCGGCTACCAGATACTGTATTGGCAGCACCATCAGCGGCGCTTGAATTGTACATCGATGAATTTTCTCCGAACCCTACTTAACTTGTTACTGAACAAATCTGCCCACAACAAATTTTACTGCCGGACTTGGTAGTAAAAAATATTTAAAGACATTAGCTTTGTTCATATGAACCCCTACGACGCTCACTCGCTATTGATCAGCAATTGCAGCAATGACACCTGAGCTTTTATCACCCTATCGGGTAAACAACTTGCATAATGTCAAGAGTGAGTCAGTTTTGAATTTTTTTATAAAAATGCGCAACTAAACCTTAGCATAAGTACTGAGACAGAAGATAACGCTTACATCAGCCTTGTAGAGTAGTTTACATTCTGGTAGGATCTACTATAACAGTAGGACTAAATACTTAACAGCTATATCTCCCGTCTCCCAAGTTGGGGATTGCTGGAGTGTAACGCAAATATGCTGTCTCCTGTAAAGAGTTCTGTGGACAAGCCACCACAGAAAGCGGATCAACAGAATAACCTTTGGGCTAGCGAAAACTTAGCAATTGACTCATCTTGTTGTTAGAGGACACCTATGACCAGTAAGCCGGACCGCGTGGTTCTAATTGGCGTTGCCGGAGACTCCGGATGCGGGAAATCCACATTTTTACGCCGTTTAACAGATTTATTTGGAGAAGAATTTCTCACAGTTATCTGTCTCGATGACTATCATAGTTTGGATCGCAAACAGCGTAAAGAAACAGGAATAACTGCACTTGACCCTAGAGCAAATAATTTTGACCTAATGTACGAGCAGATTAAAGCGCTCAAAAATGGTCAAGCGATTGATAAACCGATTTATAACCACGAAACCGGCATGATCGACCCGCCAGAACGGGTAGAGCCGAATCATATCATTGTGGTCGAAGGTTTACATCCGTTGTACGACGAGCGAGTGCGATCGCTCCTCGATTTCAGCGTTTATCTTGATATCAGTGACGAAGTCAAAGTCGCGTGGAAAATTCAACGCGATATGGCAGAAAGAGGTCATCGTTACGAAGACGTGATGCAAGCCATCAATGCCCGTCGTCCCGACTTTGAGGCGTATATTGAGCCACAAAGAGAATTTGCTGATGTGGTTTTGCAAGTGTTGCCCACCAATTTAATCAAAGACGACAAAGAGCGCAAAGTATTGCGGGTACGAATGCTGCAGCGCGAAGGTAAAGAAGGCTTCGATCCAGTGTATCTATTTGACCAAGGTTCAACAATTCACTGGACGCCTTGTGGTCGAAAACTGACCTGCTCATATCCTGGAATGCGATTATTCTACGGCTCAGATGTTTACTATGGTCGCTATGTTTCGGTGCTAGAAGTCGATGGTCAATTCGACCGATTGGAAGAAGTCAGCTACATTGAGACGCATTTGAGCAATACTTCAACCAAGTATCCTGGCGAAATGACGCATTTATTGCTACAGCACCGCGAGTATCCTGGCTCGAACAATGGTACGGGATTGTTCCAGGTGTTAACAGGCTTGAAAATGCGGGCGACTTATGAGCGCTTGATGGCAGCTAAAAATAAAGAAGCAAAGGTTGCTGTTCAGGTTTAGAAGTGAGTGCTTCATAAGTTTTCTGGGGGCGCAGCACAATGCGTCCTTTTTTTTCTTCCATCACCCTGTGGCAAAATCTTATATAAGCTGTCCTCATTTAGTCTTCCCTCCATGACCGCAACTGTGACAAATCTGCCCAGCCTCTACGAACCCTTCTCCACTGAAGCCAAATGGCAGAAATCGTGGGAAGAAAACCAAGTTTACACAGCTAGCCCTGAAAATGGCGGCGAACCATACTGCATCGTGATTCCTCCGCCAAATGTTACGGGTAGTTTGCACATGGGACACGCCTTTGAAAGTGCCTTAATTGATACGCTGGTGCGCTACCACCGCATGAAGGGACGCAATACGTTGTGGCTTCCTGGTACGGATCACGCGAGTATTGCGGTGCAGGCAATTTTAGAAAAACAACTGAAGGCTGAAGGCAAAACGCGCTACGACTTGGGACGCGAGAAGTTTCTCGAACGCGCTTGGCAATGGAAGGCAGAATCAGGTGGCACAATTGTTAACCAGCTACGACGTTTGGGTGTGTCGGTAGATTGGTCACGGGAACGCTTCACAATGGATGAAGGCTTATCGAAGGCGGTTTTAGAAGCTTTTGTGCGGTTGTATGAAGAAGGGCTGATTTATCGCGGAAACTACTTAGTAAATTGGTGTCCGGCTACGCAGTCGGCAGTGTCTGATTTGGAAGTGGAAAGTCAGGACGTTAACGGGCATTTATGGCATTTTCGCTATCCATTAACTGATGAATCGGGTTATGTAGAAGTCGCGACTACGCGCCCTGAAACAATGCTGGGCGATACAGCAGTGGCAGTTAATCCGAATGACGATCGCTACAAGCATTTGATCGGCAAAATGCTGAGATTACCAATTCTCGGTCGGGAAATTCCTGTAATTGCGGATGAATTGGTTGAGATGGAGTTTGGTACGGGGTGCGTTAAAGTGACTCCCGCGCACGATCTGAATGATTTTGAGATGGGCAAGCGACACAATTTGCCGTTTATCAACATTATGAACAAGGACGGTACGCTGAATGAAAATGCCGGACTGTTTCAAGGACAAGATCGATTTGTTGCCCGTCAGAATGTGGTGCAGCGGCTAGAAGCGGATGGTGTTTTAGTTAAGGTAGAGGAATATAAACACACAGTACCGTATAGCGATCGCGGTAAAGTTCCCGTTGAACCGCTACTTTCAACGCAGTGGTTTGTCAAAATTCGCCCCTTAGCCGATCGCACTCTGGAATTTCTTGACGATCGCAATTCACCGGAGTTTATCCCGCAGCGTTGGACAAAGGTTTATCGCGACTGGTTGGTTAACCTCAAAGATTGGTGTATCTCGCGTCAATTGTGGTGGGGGCACCAAATTCCTGCTTGGTACGCTGTCAGTGAAACGAATGGAGAAATTACTGATACAACGCCGTTTGTCGTAGCGCAGAGTGCGGCAGCTGCTCAAGAAAAAGCGACTGCACAATTTGGGAAAAATGTCAAGCTAGAGCAAGACCCTGATGTTTTAGATACGTGGTTTTCTTCAGGATTATGGCCATTTTCGACTTTGGGCTGGCCTGAGCAAACTCGTGACTTGGAGTTTTATTATCCTACTTCCACCTTGGTGACAGGCTTTGACATCATTTTCTTCTGGGTTGCCCGCATGACAATGTTGGCAGGACATTTTACCGGACAAATGCCATTCAAGGATGTGTATATTCACGGCTTGGTGCGGGATGAGAATAACAAGAAAATGTCGAAGTCGGCAAATAATGGCATCGACCCATTGATTTTGATCGAGAAGTATGGTACTGATGCACTTCGCTACACTTTGATTAAAGAAGTTGCAGGCGCAGGGCAAGATATCCGGCTCGAATACAATCGCAAAACGGATGAATCAGTCTCAGTAGAAGCATCGCGTAACTTTGCGAATAAACTGTGGAACGCCGCGCGGTTTGTGATGATGAATTTAGACGGGCAAACACCACAACAGTTGGGTTCACCTATTAGCAGCGAATTAGAATTAAGCGATCGCTGGATTCTCTCGCGGTTCTATCAAGTCGTGCAGCAAACAAGCGATTACATTGATAAGTACGGATTGGGTGAAGCAGCGAAGGGACTTTACGATTTCATCTGGGGTGATTTCTGCGATTGGTACATTGAACTTGTGAAATCGCGTCTGCAAAACAAATCAACAACAGCTTCGCGACAAGTAGCTCAACAAACACTAGGATATGTTTTAGAAGGCATTCTGAAACTTCTGCATCCATTTATGCCACATATTACTGAAGAAATTTGGCATACGCTGACACAAGCAGATGCAAATCAATTTTTAGCGCTGCAATCGTATCCAGAGGTCGAGCAAAACTTGATTGATTCAGAATTAGAACAAAAGTTTGACCTACTGATTGGTACTATTCGCACAATTCGCAATCTACGTGCTGAGGCGGATATCAAGCCTGGAATTAAAGTCACAGCAATTTTGCAGAGTGAAAACGCTAATGAACGTGAGACTTTGACACAAGGGCAATCGTATATTCAAGAACTAGCAAAAATCGAAACATTAAATATTACGGCTACTGTAGATCAACTTGAATCAGCGATTGCTGGTGTAATTGGTACGATCCAAGTACTGATTCCACTAACAGGTGTCGTTGATATCGAAGCCTTGCGAGCAAAGCTCAAGAAAGATATTACAAAACTTGAAGCTGAAGTAAAGACACTTTCTACACGGCTCAATAATCCTAACTTTGTTAACAAGGCTCCAGCTGAAGTTGTCCAAGGAGCAAAAGCAGCGCTCACAGAAGCTGAAACACAGCTACAAATTCTCCAAGAACGGCTACGTCGTTTGGCTTAACTTCTCTTGTTTTTTAACGAACCCCTAATAAAGTGTTACAGATAAAATTACTCACCCCTCACCCCTCACCCCTCACCCCTCTATCAGGCAATGCGACATTTGGCTCAAGTGCAAAAACACCAACTTTCTGGTAAGTTGAGTCTCCGGTTACTGGCGGTTCAAGAAGCTGAGTATACTTGGGTCATTCTCACTGAGGAGAAAGTGATTCCTCCTGCTGAAGTACTAACAAGCCCTGATGCTGAACAATTGCATGAAGGTTTACTGGTTTTATTAGAGTTATCTCCTAGAGGGGAAATTAAACAGATTGAAAATGCAACAAACTGGGTGCTGGAGTTAATTAAAACTTATTTAACCAGTGGAATTACACCAACATTTTTGCAGCAGGAAACCGAAAGAGCAGAACAATGGCGGCAGACTTTAACTTTACAAACGCAGGAATTGGCACGGCGATCGCTCGAAGTTGAAGCGCGTCGAGAACAAATTCAAGCTTTAGAAGAAAGTTTGAAGAGGGAGAGAGAAGGAGAGAATTGAGGAGCGAGGAGTTAGTGAATAGTGAAGTTAAAAGAGAGGAATGTCTTCCTCTCTAAATATTACCTACACTTTTGCTTTCGCTGGAATAGAAACAAGTGCAGGTCTGGGTTTAACTTGACCGTTAGTGTATGCTGGTTCGGGTGAGACGAGTACTTCTCGAATCAAACGGGCGATCGCACGCTGGGCTAGGCGGCTAGCAACTTGTTGACCCATGCGCTGTAATTCAGGTTTTAACAGTAACTGTGGTATCTGGGGCGCGATTTTTGAGGCATCAAAGCCTTGCGTGTCTTGAAGGATATTCCAAACACGCTTAATATGTTCTAACGTTTGTTCTTGCTCAACGGATGCATTTGGTGTTTCCTCAATTGCCCAAGCGAGGCGATTAGCTAGAGGCGCTTTAAGAATGCGATCGCGTAGGTTACTTGTGACATTTTGTAGAGTATTCTGACCTAAAGCGTCAATACCTTTAACAATTTCATCCACCAGATTATTGCGAATAAAAGCACCGCGTTCGGAAGAGAGAAACTCAATTGTTTGATCTAGAACTTGATTGAAATCATATTCTTGGCTACTACGTGCATTACGTAATAAGTTCTCTAAGCGATTCCAGCGAAAACTACCGTCTCTAAAGAGAAGATCGCGTAAAGACGCGCGTAATTCTGGGGCTGGATCTGTTAATAAACGCTTGGCAACATAAGGATAAGCTGCACTCAGAACTTTAAAGTTGGCATCGATATTAATGGCAATTCCTTCTAGCGTCACCAGCGATCTAATAATCAAGGCGTAATATGCTGGAACGCGGAAGGGATATTCGTACATTAACGCTGATAACTCATCAGTAATATTTTTAATGTTTAACTCTGCAACACTTGCGCCTAAAGCATTGTTAAAAACTCGTGCTAAAGCCGGAATAATTGGAGTTAAATCGGTGTCTGGGGTGAGAAAATCGAGCTTGACGTAGTCGTGAGCTAAACCCTCAAAATCGCGGTTAACCATGTGAACAATCGCTTCGATCAAACCATAGCGTTGTTGCGGTTTGATTTCGCTCATCATGCCAAAATCGAGATACGCTAGTTTTCCATCAGGAGTCGCTAGTAAATTGCCTGGGTGCGGATCGGCATGAAAGAAGCCATGTTCGAGTAACTGGCGCAGTGAACATTGAACACCAACTTCCACAAGATAACGCGCATCAATGCCTTGGGCGCGAATCGCTTCTGCTTGAGTTAGTTTAGTTCCTACGATCCACTCCATCGTAAGGACACGACGCTGTGTATACTGCCAATAAATCTTGGGAACATAAATATCTTTAATGTGACCATAAAGCTGGGCAAAGCGTTCGGCGTTTTCTCCTTCGTGGATGTAATCCATCTCTTCAAAGATGCGATAACCAAACTCATCTAGAATTGCGACTAAGTCGCTACGCACCCGCTTGATGTTGTTTGCCCATGTAGCAATGCGGCGTAGTATGTAGAGATCTACTGTGATGCATTCACGTAAATCGGGGCGCTGAACTTTAACGGCAACAGTTTCCCCAGTTTTTAACTTGCCTTTATAAACTTGTCCTAAAGAAGCCGCAGCGAGTGGCTGGGGTGATAGTTCGGCGTAGATGTTTTCGGGGCGATCGCCGAGTTCTTCTTCAATAAATTGATAGGCAATTTCGTTGGGAAAGGGCGGGAGTTGATCTTGTAGCTGTGTTAATTCTTCTAAATATAAAGGGGGAACTAAATCAGGTCGAGTCGATAATGCTTGACCAATTTTGATATACGCAGGTCCCAATCGAGTTAGAAGTTCGCGTAACTGAATTGCGCGACGCCGTTCATTTTTGACTGCGCGGCTACGCTGTTTGTCCCACCATAAACCAAAGGCAAAGCTGATAACTGGGAATAATACTCTGAGTATCCGCCCAAACACTTCGAGTGGTCTATGGCGAAAATACTCGGCGATCGCAATGGGATCGTAGCGTATGGTTTCTGGTTCTACGTTACTTGCAATCACTGAATGATGTGGTATTCGTTCCTCTACTACGGTTAGATTATTTCCTTGCATAACTGGGGTTGGCACACGCTCATCAAGTCTTATTGAAGGTGAATATTTTCCGTTCATGAATCTCTAACCGCTGTAGCGGAACTATGTTAATAATTGTAACAAATTTTGCGACAAGCTTCATGTTTTTAGTTGTTTTGTTGGGGATACAGTAATTACCGCGTCGCACAGTTATAAGTTAAGAAACTTCTTTTAACTCAAAACTCTCAAAGTACCTCGTCAAAATGCGTTAGTTTGATTTTGGTATCCAAATCAGCGATCGCCCAAAAAAAGTGAGCGAGCTTGTCGCGCGTTCCTCATAATGAAAGATAGTGTCTCCTAAATTGCCAGCCTGCGGCATCTGCCCTCACGGTGAATTCAACATTATGTTAATCTGCCTGCGGATCGAAAACTTTGCTTTAATTGATCAGCTAGAACTAGAGTTTGGGGCTGGTTTAAATGTTTTAACGGGCGAAACTGGTGCGGGAAAGTCTATTATCTTAGATGCAATCGATGCGGCTTTGGGAGGTAAAGTTTCTAGTCGCGTCATTCGCACTGGTACAAATCGGGCGTTAGTAGAAGCAACGTTCAAACTCGATAGTATGATTCCTTGGTTAACTGCCCAAGAAATCGAATTAATCGATGAAGATTGTCTTGTCTGTAGTCGTGAAATGACGACAACAGGTGGTAGCCTCCGCAGTCGTTCGCGGGTGAATGGTATTCTCGTGAATCGCCAATTAATGGCAGAATTGCGCGATCGCATTGTCGAAATTACCGCGCAAGGGCAAACAGTACAAGTAGGACAACCTGCACAAGTTCGCGATTGGTTAGATGCTTACGGTGGTGCAGCCCATGTACAACAAAGAGAAATTGTCACCGCTGCATTTGCAGACTATCAACAAGCAAAAACCGTACTCGAAAAACGACGACAATCTGAACGCGATCGCTTGCAACAACTCGATTTATTGACATATCAAGTTCAAGAACTGAAAACCGCAAATCTTGCCGAACCTGATGAATTTGAACAACTCGAACAAGAACGCCAGCGATTAAGTCACGTTGTCGAGTTGCAGCAATTGAGTTACCAAGTTTACCAAGCGTTGTATCAAAGCGACGATGACGCGCCTGCTGGTGCTGATTTACTCGCGCAATCAGAAGCAACTTTAACCGATATGGTGCAGTATGATGCGCAGTTGCAATCAATTTTGGATTTGGTCAGTGAAGCTTTAGCAAGTGTAACAGAAGCAGGACGGCAAATTAATGCTTACGGTGAAGGATTAGAAGCCGATCCGCAGCGACTTGTTGAAGTCGAAGAACGCATTCGCGAACTCAAGCAAATTTGTCGGAAATATGGTCCAACACTACAAGATGCGATCGCCTATTATCAGAAAATTGCCGCCGAATTAGAAGAACTGAATAGTAATGAATACTCGGTTGAAGCTTTAGAACAACAAGAACAAAAATATCTCAAGAAATTAAGTCAAGCTTGTCACAAATTAACAGATTTACGCCAAACTGCGGCGGCAAAACTAGAAGCGCGATTGATTGCAGAACTTAAGCCTTTGGCAATGGAAAAGGTACAGTTTCAAGTGGAAGTGACGGCGACATCTCCTACAGCAATGGGCGCAGATAAAATAACGTTCTTGTTTAGTCCGAATCCTGGCGAACCATTACAACCGCTGACAGCGATCGCTTCAGGTGGCGAAATGAGTCGCTTTTTATTGGCATTGAAATCATGTTTTTCCGAAGCCGACGCTGTGGGAACATTAATATTTGATGAAATTGATGTTGGAGTTTCCGGAAGAGTTGCACAGGCGATCGCTGAAAAATTACACCAACTTAGTCAACATCATCAAGTTTTGTGTGTCACACACCAACCTCTAGTTGCAGCAATGGCAGATCGGCACTTTCGTGTTGATAAAGTTGTGGAGGAAACTTCCACAACTTCTGATTTGCGTACCCTTGTGCGAGTCACCGCACTTAATAACTTCATGACACGCCGTGAAGAACTCGCAACTTTAGCAGGTGGTAAATCGGCACATGATGCGATCGCATTTGCAGAATCGTTACTGACGCAAGCTGCACAACGTCGCGTACCTTTGCGAGAATTGGAGCGCTAATAATAGTCTTGATATAGTCAGTATCCTGCTTTGAGAAATAATATCTCTTTAGCCAAACAACTAGACTATCATCGAGTAGCTAGTGATTTAAGCGGCATGCCTCACTACCTGCTTGTGTTGAAGCTAAGCATTGCGTTATCCTTAAAACTTCCAAATTGCCGCTGAAGTAAGCGCGAAAATATTGACCATATAACTTGCAAATGGGTGTTACCTGATTGCCTTGCAAATGCACTAATCCCATACGTTGCAACTTAAAAGCCTGTATTAAATCTATCTCCACTGGCGATGGTGCAGCTACAACCCGACCAAAAGCTATTGCCAGTTCTGGATGCTGTTGTAGATGCCACAATTGCTGTTGCAAGTGATTGCGATAAATTTCAAACGAGATATGAGATGTTTGCAACAATTGCTCCAAGGTGACATCGTGATGCCAAATATGATATAGCGCTAACTGTACCAAATAGGGATGCCCTCCTACTTGAGCTATCAGTTGCTCCGCCTCTTCAGATGACCAATCTAGTCCATACCGCAATGCTAAATCTTGCACTTGAGAACTTGTAAACGCACGTAACTCAATCGGCAACCCCACATTAAACGGCGATTTATTCACATTCAAGGGGATATATATTTGTGTTGAATGCGCAACGACTAACCGGAGTCTTTTCCAAATTTCTCGATTTTTAGCTTCCTCATGCCAAGTTCGCAACATCCCAAAAAATTCGTCAGCTATCTCAGGATATTGGAACAAGAGGTCAACTTCGTCTAACCCTAATACTAAAGGCTGTGTTGTTTCAGCCAGCAGATATTGCTCAAAATACATTTTGCTGCTGATTTTACTGCCAAACGTCTCACTCCAATAGTTTGCTAACTGATTAGGCATTTGTACACTTAATCCAACACTGGCACAGAACCACTGCAAAAATTTATTCAAATCTTGGAAAATTGTCTTATCTGCTAGCTGAAAGTTTAAAAGCACAGTTCGATAGCCTTTTGTTGCTACCTGATCCAAAATCCGCGCCATCAACGAAGTTTTTCCCATTCGCCTAGAAGCTTCGATCCGGATTAGTGCCCCTGGCTGCACAATTGTTTTGTAACAATCAGTGTCACTAGGAAAACGCTCGACATAAAAAGCTGAATATAAAGGTACTTGACTTCCTGGAAATTCCGGTTCTAACTCAAGTGTTGATTGTGCAGTATACATCGCCTCCAATTGCTCAATTTGTCGTGCTGGTTGGAAATAATCACCAGGCTCTAAAGACAGATTGAAAGCCCTAAAGCAGCACTTTAAAGTTTGCTTATCGACTCCAGATTCGCATTTAAATACTTTCATTAGGGTGTCCACAGACAATCCTGTGTACTCGTTCAAGGCTTCGAGTGTATAACGGTTGCCAGCATTTTGCCATGTTTCTGCATGGGATTTAGCTGCTTGGAGTTTCTGAAATCCTTGAGGTGTTAATATTACACCCCGCCTACGCCTGTATTGTTGTCCATTCATCTAGCATCGTCACTCCTTGATTTTAGTTTGATGTGCTTAAGACTTATTTTCATTTTTCCTAAGCACAGTTAGTTGTCCTGCACCAAACTAGCTTTGGTTCTAAATTGCGTTTATGTTTTTTCAAAAAAGAAAAATTATTTTACACTCGATAACATCTCTTGATGAATATTAATAATTTAGTTATATATTGTTTCTATTTGAGTTATGCACATCCGCTAGGAGTTGCTAATAGTAATTGTTCATGACTATAAGCTCTTAGGTTCTCTTCTATGTATTGATTCACGAATCATTTAAAAGCACTATATATCTTGAATACATTCATTCGCTGGAAACGATAACTATTGAACTTACCTTCAAGAGTTGTAGAAAGAATAAAGTTGAGAAGTCGGTGGGCGTAATTATGTATCGCAAATTTTACGTTTTTTAATGGTTAATTGTTGCTCTGCTGATCATTAAATATTGACCGATAACATCTTTTAATTTCTTTTTTTTACTTATTTATTTTGTTTGAAATATTCTATAGATTCAATCTTGTGTACCAAATTCATCAGATTTAATTTGAACGTGATAACAGTTAATAACAACACGTTTTAAACATCTATAAAACTCAATTGCTGTAGTTATTAATATAAGCTAGTTTGTTTAGCACTAACAACCAGAAAAAGTTGGAAAAGGTGCGCACTTCAAACCATTGTTTTTAACGTTTTGTGAAAAAATTGATAAAAAGTAAGATTTAGTTGCACAGATGTCTGAATTAAATTCTGCAGAACGAGTGGCGATTGCTTACTAACACGCCAATACTACGGTAAAAAATCTTGAAGTGAATATAGTGCATAAGTAAGAGAAAAATGTAGTTCCACGCTGCGATCTCTATCACAAGTATTTTAGCAATTGCATCACATTTCATTAATTTATCCATAGAAAAAAACACAATTTCTGCAGATAAGAAAACTTTTCCGATTTTAAGCAAACTTACACTTGCAATCAATTCACTCTAATAACAGTTGAAACCTTTACTGATGCTGGATTTGGGAACTTTCTGAATATAAATCCTTAAATTTGTCCTTAAAAGCCTAAACTTTGGTTGATCAAAATGAGTTGAGAGTAGAAGCTAGATTTAGTTTTTCAATGAATCGATTACAAATCAAATAACTATTTATCAACTTATTATCGCTGAAGATGAAATAAAGTTAGCTAACAAATTTCTTCGCTTTGCGATCGCACTGTTAGTAGTCGTACTTTTAAAGCTTTCAGATGGGTATTTAATCGCTAATTCAACTTATTGCCTAGGATTTCGCTTTTGAGACTGGCGATCGCAGTTACAAGGTATGACAAGCAGACTAATCGCAACAAGATTACGTAAAAGGAGAAGAGTGAGTGAAAAAGATTTTATTTGCTTTATCAGAGTGGGGATATTGGGGCGAAGAACTGATTGGTCCCTTAGAAGCATGTGATTTAGCAGGATACGATATTACGTTCTTGACCCCAAACGGAAAGAAACCAACTCCATTATCAGTCAGTTGCGCACCAGGCTACATCGATCCGCCTTTGGGACGGTCGGTTACGTCAGAAGAAATGGCTGAAAAAACACGCAAAGTGCACGAGTCGGAGCGACTGGATAATCCTAAGAGTCTTGCTGACTGGTTTCCTCAGCGAGCCTACCCCAGTTCTGCGACCTACCTCAGAGACATGGAAGCTTATTACAAGGAAATCGACAAGATTATCACCGAGGAATTAACTGAATACGATGCTCTCGTGATTGTCGGTGGCAGCGGGGCAATGGTCGATTTAGCTAATAACCAGAGATTGCATGACCTTATCTTAGGTTTTTACAAGTTACAAAAACCAATTGCTGCTGAATGCTATGGTGTTGCCTGCTTAGCATTTGCACGAGACTTTAGAGAGAAAAAGAGCTTAATTTGGGGTAAGCACGTCACTGGGCATCCGATTGATTATGACTATCTAGATGGTACGGGATTTGAAGGTCATCATGCAATTGATGGTACTAACAAAGGATTTGGAGATGGGTATATCAACTTTGGTCCTCCCTTCTATCCGCTAGAATTCATTCTCCGCGATGCTGTTGGCTCAGATGGTGCTTTTATCGGCAATGTAGGGCATCAAACATCCGTTCTTGTTGATTTTCCTTTCATTACCAGTCGCTCAACTGCTTCCTCTTGTGAGTGTGGTCGGATATTAGTGCAAGTGCTGGAAACAGGACTGACTCGTTACGGGTGGTAGCCCAATGAAAACGCTGAAAGAGCTACAGACCATGCACAAGGCAGAATTTATGACACGCAAAACTGGATGCTTTGCCATTTTAGAGCAATTTCTGGCAGATGGTATTCGTTACATTTTTGGCAACCCTGGTACTGTCGAGCAAGGTTTTCTAGATGCTCTGCGGGCATACCCAGATTTGAAGTATATCTTGACATTGCAAGAAACAGTTGCAGTAATGGCAGCCGATGGTTACGCGCGGGCAACCCAGAAACCTACTGTAGTTCAGATCCACAGTAGTCCTGGATTAGGGAATGCGATCGGAGCACTTTACCAAGCAAAGCGGGGTCACTCACCACTAGTGGTTATCGGTGGAGATGCTGGAATTAAGTATCAGGCAATGGATGCTCAAATGGCAGCTGACTTAGTAGCTTTCGCTGAACCAGTGACCAAATGGTCAACGATGGTGATGGAACCATCCTCGCTTCTGCGCGTGCTGCGACGAGCGATCAAGATTGCTGCGACTCCTCCTATGGGACCTGTGTATGTTTGCTTACCGCAAGATATTTTAGATGCGCCTGTGGTTGAAGAAGTAAAACCAACTTCGTTCCCTTCTACCAAAGTAGTGCCCGACGAGGATTTACTCAAGGCTGGAGCGACGATGTTGGCAGCGGCTCAAAAGCCGATGATATTTGTGGGCGATGGAGTGGCGTTTTCTGGCGCACAAGATGAACTAACTCGCGTTGCTGAACTCTTAGGTGCAGAAGTGTGGGAAGCCGATGCAGGGGAATTGAATATGAGCCATGTCCATCCTTTGTATCAAGGTGCAACAGGGCATATGTTTGGCGCTCAAAGCTTACCTATTGTATCTAAGGGAGATGTCAACTTAGTTTGTGGAACTTACCTTTTACCAGAGGTCTTTCCTGAACTAGGTGATATCTTCGCTTCTGAGGCTAAGGTGATGCACATTGATCTCAATGCCTACGAGATTGCTAAAAATCACCCTGTTGATATCGGGATGGTCAGCGATCCGAAACTGACACTTGCGAAGTTGGCAACCAACCTAGAAGCAATAATGACAGCAGAACAGAAAGCAGAGGCTAAAGCTCGAACTGCTGAAATTGCTACAGCGAAAGCAGCTAAACGCGAAAGTGAGTTAGAACGCGATCGCCACCTTCAGGATGCGGTACCTCTATATTTGTCTCGTTTTATGGCAGAACTGGCAACGCAACTACCAGAGGATGCAATTATCTTCGATGAAGCTTTAACCAATTCACCTGCGGTGACGCGCTATCGACCAACACTAAACCAGGGCACTACTTCCTGACTCGTGGTGGTTCCTTGGGCGTGGGCATACCAGGAGCGATTGGTGCCAAAATTGCCAACCCTGACAAGATAGTAATTGGCTTTACAGGTGACGGTGGAGCGATGTACACCATTCAAGCACTTTGGACAGCGGCTCGCCACAATGTAGATGCTAAGTTTGTTGTCTGCAATAACAGATCTTACCGCATATTGCAGTTGAATATCCAAGCTTACTGGCAAGAGCAGGGTATTTCAGAGCATGATTTTCCGCTGAGTTTTGATTTGTCTAAACCTGCTATCCGCTTTGATGAAATAGCGCGATCGCTGAGTGTTGAAGCTGTCCGAGTTGAAAAACCAGACGAGATTGCTCCGGCTATCAAGCAAGCTTTGTCACATAAGGGACCATTTCTCATTGACCTGGTTTTAGAAGGTAATGTGCATCCAGAGATGATTGGGGTTAGGTGTGGACAGTAGAACCAGACTCTCAGCGCTGGTTTTAAGTGGTCTTCGTCCTTATTTCAATTTAAATCTCCGCCCATATACCTAAAGCATCACTTTCATCCAAGGATACTAAGGATACTATATGCTCCCCTTTAGACTGTTTTATATCAGCTTATCAACCCCAAACATTGATAGATCTGTCAACTGGTATAAGGATATCTTGCAATTCGAGATCTCAACGCCCGTCATTTTTATGCCCTCGATGGACTCAGTAGCCTTATTCCTGGCGATCCTGGTACTAATTGGGCAGCGACATTCACACCCGATGGCACATTTTCTATTGTCAGAGCCAATGGAGACGTTGTTATTAAAGCGACAGGAACTCAAGAATTACTTCGTGCTTACAAAACTTTTCCAGATGTGCAAACGACTCGGCACTGGATCAATGACCTGATCGTAGAGCCGAATACTCAAGGTGCTAAAGGGGGGTGCTACATCATTGCCATGAATATCAAGAATGACCCCGCTACTGTTATTAGAACCGGAGTTTACAGGGATCAAATCGTAAAAATGGGTAGAAATTGGAAATTTAAAAGCCGGACTCTCATCCTTGATGCAAATAGCCCAGCAGGTTGATTGAGTTTGATTTTCCAGTTAGAACCACCCATCAGGACAGCTAATAACTTCTAAGAGGTTTCCATGATCCATCAACTTATATTTGCCCACCCTAAGCCAGGCATGAGTGAAAAGGAATTTCAGAACTACTGGATTAATGTTCATGCCGTTAAGTATGCTAGCCGAATTCCTCAGATTAAGCGTTACCTAATTGATTCTCGAATTCCATTTGGTTCAGAGCCACAAGACCCGCTTTTTAGTGGTGTCGCTGAAATATGGTTAGAAAATGAAGAAGAGCAGTTAGCTTCACTGCAATCTAAAGAGTTCTTGCAAGGCGCCCGTCTCGACGAACCTAACTGGGCTGCATTCTGGCGCACTGTAGTGTTAGATACAAACACTCACGTCTTGATGGCAGGAGAACCACTTAAAAAGGACTCTACCATGATCAAGATATTCGCTCTGGTTAAGCGTAAAGCTGGAATGCCGTTAGAAGAATTTCGGAAGTACAGCTTAGAAATTCATGGACCTAAAGACCTCAAGCTGCCTGGTTTACGGCGTTATATTCAATGTCACGTACGCGACTCATTCTATACCGTTGGTGAATCAATTTTAGATTGTGTTTCGCAGTTGTGGTTCGACGACATCCAAGCTATTGAAAAAATGCTGGAGTCAGATGAAAACAAAGAATCTGCTGCCGATTTAGCAAACTTTGTTGAACTCAAATATGCTCACAGCTTCATTACAGATGAGCACTGGATTATTGGACCAGAATCCCGCTAGCAATCTAAGACATAGTGTTTGATTTGGACGACAATTATGATACATCAAAGTGAAGTTATAGCTGCTGTAAAGAATCTTGTCGTTTCTATTGCAGTGTTTAATTTAGAAGAAACCGCAAAGTGGTATAAAGAGCAATTAGGTTTTGAGGAAGTCGTCAGAAGAGAGTTTCCAGAATTTGACACTCGGATTTTATTAATAGAGGCAGATGACGTCAGAATCGAGTTAATCGAAGAAAAGAATTAGCATTTTGATTCCTTTAAACCTGCTATAAACTCTTCGATATATTGTTAAAAAGATCAATTTAAAAAAGTTTCTTTTAGAGATAATAAAGTCAGGGATATCCAGTTTATGGAGACATTTAAATCTCTAAATAATTAAAAAATTAGGTGAAAGTAAGCATCATTTAAGGGCTGTTATCGGTCAATAGTCAATGGTTAGTGGAGCAAAGATTAATCATTAATCAGCAGAAACCGATCAATAATTTGCCCACCTACTTAGTAGTAGCACTTATTAAAGACTAATCCTGATTAATTTAGACAATGATTGCTGCAACATGAGCGAGACACAAATCATGACTGATATTAAAGCAATTGTAATTGGCAGTGGCTTTGGTGGGGCTGTAGCTGCATTGCGTTTAGGGCAGGCTGGAATTGAAACAGTAGTACTAGAAAGAGGGCGTCGCTGGACGATTGAAGACCCGACTAAGAATGCGACTTTTGCAACATTTAGAAATCCAGATGGGCGGGCAGAGTGGTTAAATACAGTTACAAAAACCCCAGGTTATGAAGGTATTCCGATTGAAAAATATACAGGAGTGCTCGAAGTACTGGAAAGAGGAAACTACAAGTTTCTCGTAGGTTGTGGTGTAGGTGGTGGTTCTTTAGCCTATGGAGGCATTCTGATTCAGCCACCGCAAAAGCTATTTGAGCAGGTATTTCCTGGCTCGATTAGTTATGAAGAGATGGATGCCATTTATTTTCCGCGAGTACACTCTGTTATTGGTAGTGCACCTATTCCAGATGACGTTCTAGAAAGTGAATATTACCTGGGACTAAAGGTGTTAGAACAACATGCACTCAAGTCAGGATTGCCTTATGTTGAATCAACTAATGGCTTAACTAATGGCATTACTCGATTTCCTATGGGAGTGGATTGGGACATTGTCCGCGAGGAAATTGCAGGAAAAAGGGTTCCCTCGGTAATTGCCGCTGAATTCTGGTTTGGTAACAACAGCGGTGGTAAGAAAACTCTGGATCAAAACTACCTGAAGTCAGCTGAGGAAACAGGTGCAGTTGAAATCCGCACGCATCATCTTGTAACCAAAGTGGCTGAAAAACTCGAAGGTGGGTATGCAGTTGCGGTAAACATTATTGATGATTCGGGTGAAATCATTGACCAGCAAACATTAACTTGCCAGTACCTGTTTATGGCTGCTGGCGTGATGGGAACTTGCGAACTTTTGATTAAAGCTAAAGCCAAGGGCGATTTACCAAGAATCAATCATTATCTAGGTGAGGGATTTGGTAACGATGGCGATACCTATGCCTTCCGCACTAATCTCTCAGAAACAACCAATCCGCATTTAGGTGGTCCAGGCGCGATCGCGGTTCTCAATTATGAAAATCCGATCTTGCCCTGTGTGATGATGCGCGCGCCATTACCAAGATTTGAACAGGATTTTCCCCAAAAGAATGTCATTGGTAGCTTTGTGTTTGCGATGACTCCTGATCGCGGCAACTTTAGCTACGACTCTGCTTCGGATACAGTTCAATTAAATTTCGCCAGCGACCCCAAAGCGAAAGAAGCTGCGAAGTACTTAGCCGAACTACTGAGCGACAAAAACGGTGGCGAAGTGCCTCCGATCGCCTCTCAAACGACTGGTCATCAATTGGGGGGGGCTTGTATGGGTCAAGTTTGCGATGATTGCGGGCGCGTAGTAGGACATCCAAACCTATATGTAGTCGATGGTGCATTAATTCCAGGGTCGAGTACTTGTGTCAATCCGGCGTTGACAATCGCCGCGATCGCCGAACGTTCCCTGGAGCGGATTTTAGCTGAAGACATTAAACATTCATATTTGTAAAGGTCAACTATGAGTCAGGAAGAGACACAGCAAGTCGCCGAGAAGTGGTTTAAGGCACTCGATCAAGCTGATTATGCAACCGCAATGAGTTGTTTGGCAGACGATATCGAATGGATCAATCTTCAACCCGTCAAAGGTGTTAGCGATATCATTCCCTGGATTGGTACGTCCTACGGAGTTGCAGAGGTAACGAAATCATTTCAAACACGCGATCGCATTGCTCAAGTCAAGGTTTTCAAACCCGTCGATCTCATTGTGCAAGGAGATCAGGCATTTGGCACAGTGCATGACATTACAACCGTTACAGCAACGGGACTCACCTTTGATATCACTTTTGCCACCTGGATGCAGATTCGCGATGGCAAGATTGTCAAATGGAAATCTTACTGCGACCCATCACCGATTATTGCAGCATTTCGGGGAGATATGCGATCGCGTTTAATTGAAGCTGTCGAAAATGACGATCTAGAGACAGTGACAAGTCTTTTGCAACAGGGTGCCGATCCTAATACGCGCAATCCAGAAAATGGTTTAACTGTATTAATGACCGCAGCTTGTCATGCCAATGTTGCAACGGTGAAATTGTTGCTCAATGCTAGCGCTGATGTTTTCACGACAGACAGCAAAACTGGAGCAACTGCCTTACATAAAGCTTGCCAAGGCGGTAGTGTAGAAGTTGCTCAGTTACTACTAGATGCTGGGGCATTTATTGATGCTGTAACGCCGACAATGGGGCATACCCCAATTATGGATGCTCTGTGGTACAAGTGGCCAGAATTGGTAAGGTTACTTGTTGAACGAGGAGCAAACCTCTATTTGAGTACCCACTATGGCTTTACCTTAGAAGATCACCTCAACTTTGAACTTAACGTCAATCAAGGCGAAGAGAAGCAGAAGTTTATCGTCATTCAAGAAATCATTGATGCGGGTAGAAAAGCTGCACGCGAAAGCATTGACTCTCAGAAAGTGATGGCAGCAACTAATCAAGGAGATCTAGAGACAGTTAAGCAGTTAATCGAGAATCAAGCTGATGTTAATACCGTCTACCCTCATATGAATTCTTTCCTAGATGGACACACCCCCCTATTAGTTGCTGCACGCGACGGACATATAGAAATTGTCAGAGAACTTCTCAAAGCAGGCGCTAAAGTCAGAGTTGAAGATTGGGTGTTTAAGGGTGCTCCCATCCACAAAGCAACTTACAACGGCAATCCTGAGATTCTAAAAATGCTTGTTGAACATCCTGACATCGATCTT
Organism: Gloeocapsopsis sp. IPPAS B-1203; assembly: GCF_002749975.1. NCBI lineage: Bacteria > Bacillati > Cyanobacteriota > Cyanophyceae > Chroococcidiopsidales > Chroococcidiopsidaceae > Gloeocapsopsis > Gloeocapsopsis sp. IPPAS B-1203. The sequence continues at coordinate 26,177 of NZ_PEIG01000018.1, forward strand.
GACGTTCAGGGACCCATCAATGGTTATACCCCACTTCATGATGCCCTATGGCATGGGTATAGCGAATGTGCTGAAATTCTGATCAACGCTGGAGCCAAATTAGAACTCATAGGACACGACGGTAAAACACCATTAAATATCGCCGTTGATGTATTTGGTAGTGATGGTGAAATTCCCCAATTGATTCATTCAAAATTGGCAGACACTAATATAGCGGTTAGCAATTTCTTCTGTTAGCTATTAGCTTCTTTAAAAGCTTGAGCGCGCAATACATGTACTCAATATACTTGTCCTCACCTGAATGGGTCTTGCTATAGAAGTTGAAAAAAACTACGCTAACCTCCTAAATTCCCTCCTTACTAAAACTTACACAAGATCTCTCTGAACCTCTTATTCCTTTGCGAGCTTTGCGTACTTTGTGGTTTGTTTCTTAAATGCTACGTCTATAAAAAAATACTCACATAAACTCAGCCAAAAAAACAAAACAGAATATGAACCTTAAAGGTAAAAAAATCGGCATCTTACTAGAAAGCGACTTTTACGAACACGAGATTTGGTACTACCATTATCGCTTTCCCGAAGAAGGTGCAGAACTCCACTTTTTAACTCGCTTATGGGGTCAACCTTCTCTCACTTTTAAAGGACATGAATATCATGCACCCTTTGAATGTAATGAAAGCTTTGAAGATATGAGCGATGAAGAACTTAAAAGCTATGCAGCGATCATTGTGCCATCCGCTATTGTCTCCGATCGCCTCAGATATACAGATGATATTCATAAACTCCCACCAGCAACCGAGTTTCTCAAGCGAGCATTTGCTGAAAAAAATATCATCAAAGGAATTATTTGTCATGGAATGTGGCTAGTTTCTCCTGTACCAGACTTAGTGCGAGGTCGTCCCGTTACTTGTCACAATAACTTGCACGGCGATGTTATCAATATGGGCGCTATTTACACTGATTACGATGTCGTTGTCGATGAAGATTTGGTTACAGGACGTACAGGCGCTCACTGTCATCTGTTTGCCAAAAAGATTATAGAAATGCTCGCAGCATAAACTTAAGATTACGCAGAAATTAAGCTATGACTTTAACAATAGATGCACCGAAGATAACATATCAAATAGAAAAGGGAAGCCCTCATCCTTTAGGGGCAATTCCAGATAATAATGGAGTCAATTTTTCAATTTTTTCAGAACATGCTACCTCAGTTGAATTATTGTTGTTTGATGAGCATGACGATCCAGCACCAATACAAATTATTGAATTAGATCCAAACGTAAATAAAACATTCCACTTCTGGCACATTTACGTTAAAGGATTGCCCTCAGGAATGCATTATGCCTATCGGATAGATGGTTCTCCCGATCGCAGTGCAGGTCATCGCTTCGACAAAGACAAAGTTCTGATTGACCCATACGCCAAAGGAAACAACAAAACGCTTTGGAAACGGGGTAATGCTTGCGTACCTGGTGATAATCTTGCAACCTCGATGCGTAGCGTAGTTATCGATACCTCAGATTATGACTGGGAAGGCGATCGCCCGCTGAATCGTCCAATGAGTGAAACAATTATCTACGAGATGCACGTTGGCGGGTTCACCAAGTCACCCTCTTCTGGTGTCCAGTATCCAGGAACTTTCACTGGAATTATTGAGAAGATTCCTTATCTCCAAGACTTGGGAGTCACAGCGGTGGAACTGATGCCTGTATTTGAGTTCGACGATACGGAAGTGCGAGAGGTTAACGGTAAGCTGCTCAAGAACTACTGGGGCTATAGTACTATGGGCTACTTCGCTCCGCATACAGGTTATTGTGTCAACCCAGAAGAAGGACAGCACGTCCAAGAGTTTCGTGACATGGTTAAAGCTTTGCATAAAGCTGGAATCGAAGTCATCTTGGATGTCGTGTTTAACCACACTGATGAAGGCAACCATCAGGGACCCATCTTCTGCTTCAAAGGCATCGACAATAGCATTTACTACTATTTGGTTCCTGGAGATAAGCAGTATTATTACGACTACACAGGTTGCGGCAATACGTTTAACTGCAACCATCCGATTCCTGAAAAGCTGATTCTTGAGTCTTTAGAATACTGGGTGCAAGAATTACACGTTGACGGTTTCCGATTTGATGAAGGTTCCGTCTTATCACGCGGTCAAGATGGAACACCGCTGCAATATCCACCCGTAATTTGGAATATCGAATTATCAGAAGTTTTGGCTGATACGAAAATCATTGCCGAGGCGTGGGATGCAGCTGGATTGTATCAAATCGGCTATTTTCCTGGTTATCGGTGGGCGGAGTGGAACGGACGCTATCGCGATGATCTTCGGCGCTTTGTCAAAGGCGATCCTGGAATCATCGGTGCTGTTGCTACGCGAATGACTGGTAGCGCTGACCTCTATCAAAGTCACGGTCACTTGCCAATTAATAGTGTTAATTTCATGACCGCCCATGATGGTTTCACGCTAAATGATTTAGTTTCATACAACAACAAACACAACGAAGCAAATGGCGAAGGCAATCAGGATGGCATCAACGAAAATTTAAGCTGGAATTGCGGTTTTGAGGGCGAAACAAGCGATCGCTGGGTGGAAGATCTGCGCGATCGCCAAATCAAGAACTTCGCCACGATTCTTCTCCTTTCCCAAGGCGTACCGATGATTGTGATGGGAGATGAAGTACGACGCACTCAAAAAGGCAACAATAATGCCTACTGCCAAGATAACGAGATTAGCTGGTTCGATTGGAACTTAGTTACTCAAAACAGCGATATGTTCCGCTTCTGGAAATTGATGGTTCACTTCCGCAAACGCCATTCGATTCTACATCGCGGGCGTTACTCTACAGGTGCAGTGAATGAGCGTGGTTTAGCAGAAATTTCCTGGCACGGCTGTCGATTATACAGTCCTGGTTGGAATGACACTAACGCGCGTGTTTTAGCGTTTACGTTGGGAGGATTCAACGGCGAAGCTGATATTCACGTCATGTGCAATATGTACTGGGAAGAACTTGATTTTGATATCCCACCTGTAGAAGGCAGACAGTGGTATCGAGTTGTAGACACCGCACAAGCTTCTCCTTTAGACATTGCAGACTTGGGTAACGAAACTTTGATTACAGGTAACACCTACTCAGTTCAAAATCGCAGCGTTGTTGTGCTGATTTCTCAATAGACCTCCTGCATGAAAAGAATTGCGAATAATTTCGCTGCTAGATAAACGAAGTCCACCTTTGTGGACTTTGCTTGGGTAGCCCTGACTTCAGTCGAAGGGCATCTGCGATTCATGCAGGAGGTCTTCGGTTCAGATAGCCCCGATCTCTTCATTATTTAAGACAAACAATCATGAATACAATCGACTTTACTTTCTCGGATCTCATTGCTGGATATGTAACGCACTTCGACCAAACTCAAGACACTTTTGGCTTAAAAACCTCTGATGACCGAGAGTTCTTAGTTCATTTAACTTCAACTGCCTTTGGCGAATTGGTACGCAACTTAGGAGAGGCGTATCGCGATGCTACAGCCCAGATGCGCGAGATGTTGATACCAGGACGATTTGTATTTGCCTACGGTATCTTCTACCCAGATGGAGAAAACGGTGACTACAAGTTTGATGCTAAACACATTGTTTTTCTAGGTCGTAGTGAGAATGAGTATTTGTTTGAACAACAAAACTGGTGGATTAAGCAGGTACGGGAATTAGCTAACTTCTACCTGAAAGCTGAGTTTGGCGACGGCGAAATTGACTACTTTGAATACCGTACTAACTTAACTATTACAGGTGATAAGCAAAAATCGGGACGCCAAGAAACTGATACGATTTCCCGTTTGGTTTATGGCTTTGCCTCAGCTTATTTACTGACTGGAGAAGACCGTTTTTTAGAAGCTGCAGAAAAAGGTACGAAATATCTGCGCGAACATATGCGCTTCCGTGATGAAAGCGAAGGTATCTGCTACTGGTATCATGCTGTTGATATTAAAGATGACGGTACTGAGCAAAAAATCTTTGCTTCTGAGTTTGGTGATGACTACGACGCGATTCCTTGCTATGAGCAGATTTACGCCTTAGCAGGTCCAACCCAGACATATCGAATCACAGGCGATCGCCGGACGATGGATGACATCAAGGCAACGGTCAACCTGTTTCACCGCTTCTTCAAAGACAAAAGTGAAAAAGGCGGCTACTATTCCCACATCGATCCGATTACTCTCAGCCCTTATAGTGAATCTCTCGGACGCAATCGGGCTAAGAAGAATTGGAACTCTGTTGGCGACCACGCCCCTGCGTATCTGATTAATCTCTGGCTAGCAACAGGCGAACAAGAATACGCTGACTTTCTAGAATATACTTTTGATACGATCGCCAATCATTTTCCTGATTATGACGAAAGTCCTTTCGTTCAAGAGAAGTTTAATGATGATTGGTCAAAAGACTACCAAACAGTGCAGCAGAATCGGTCAATTATTGGTCATAATCTCAAGATTGCCTGGAATCTGACGCGGATGCATAGCCTGATGGCTAAAGAAACATACAAAAGTTTTGCGGAAAAGATCGGTCACGTTATCCCTGCGGTTGGTTGCGATCGCCAGCGCGGTGGTTGGTATGACATGGTAGAACGAGTGTTAGCCCCAGGTGAAAAATTTCATCGACTCGTTTGGCACGATCGCAAGGCTTGGTGGCAACAAGAACAAGGAATTCTTGCCTACTATATTATGGCTGGTGTCTATCAAGACCCTAATTTTATTCGGTTTGCCCGCGAAGGTGCTGCCTTTTATAACGCATGGTTCTTGGATACTGAATCTGGCGGTGTTTACTTCAACGTTTTGGCAAATGGAGAACCTTATGCTTTAGGGACTGAACGTGGTAAAGGTAGTCACTCAATGGCAGGTTATCACTCATTTGAGTTGTGCTACTTAGCAGCTGTCTATACCAACTTGCTAATTAATAAAGAACCTATGGATTTCTACTTCAAGCCAACACCTGGAGGTTTTCCAGATAACATCCTGCGAGTGCAACCAGATATCCTGCCACCAGGTAGCATTCGGATTGATGAAGTATGGATTAATGGACACAAGTATACTGATTTTGATGCCGAAGCGCTGACAATTAAACTGCCTACCGATCAAGCAGAAATGAAAGTCAGAGTGCGAATAGCGCCAGCTAGCGTTGATTTTGACGCTGACTTAATCGAAGTTACCGATGGAGTAGCGAAGATTGATTTGGCTGGTTCTCTAGAGCCGAGTATGTTGAAGTATTTCAAGGAAGAACTAGAGAAAGCCCACGCAGTAAAAGGTGTTGTCTTGAATATGCAAGACCTCAACTCGATCTCTAGTGAAGCATTACGATATCTTGCCTTCTACAAACAAAAAGCAGGCAGTGATTTTAGCATCACAGCGTTAGGTGTCCAAGGAGCAGTAAAAGAAGCAATCGAGCAAAGTGAATTGAATGAAGAAATCGTAGTAGCTCATTAAATTTTAAATGTGGGGTGGGCATCTTGCCTGCCCTTGCCTATTGATACAACAAAGCAGGCTATCTCACATTTAATGAAATTAATTTTGTTGAAAGAAACTCTTCAAAACTTCATAGCTTGGTTGAGAGAGATATGCATCAAAAAATTGTTTGTTTATTTACTTTTTTCTCCCTTTATCTACCTATTAATGTTCCAAAAGTCATAGCACAAGAAGTTTCACAGCAAGAAACTACATATCAAATAAGCCAAAGACCTGATACTGATAACCCTACGGAAGTTGCGGTAGGAGTTTATCTAATTGATTTTGATACATTTGATGAAATCGATGAATCTTTTAAGTTAAATGGCTATTTGTTTTTAACTTGGCAAGATCAACGGTTAGCATTTAATCCCAGCCAAACTGCGGTAAATAGTAAAACTTACAACATCGGAGAAATCTGGACACCGAATATAAAATTCTTGAACATTGAGAGTGTTCGAGAGACAGCTTATATACTATTGAAAGTAGAACCTGATGGCACAGTTCATTACAAAGAGCGGTTTACGGGACAATTTAATTCAGAAATGAATCTGCAAAGATTTCCTTTTGATCGCCAAAAACTTAGAGTTATTGTTGAAGCGTTGGACAATATTGAAAACATAGTTCTTCTTGCAGATAATAGCAAAACAGGCGCAGCCAAAGATGCTTTTTTAACAGGATGGAGAATAAGAGACTTTCAAGCATTCCCTAGGGTAAGAGTATCTGAAGTTGAAGAAGAAAGTTTTTCCGAATATGTATCTGAAATTAATATTTTGCGTTATCACAATCCCTATATTTGGAATGTATTTCTACCACTATTATTTATTATTATTGTTTCGTGGACAGTATTTTGGTCTAGATCTTTTGAATCAAATACTGTAATTGCTACTAGTTCTTTAGTATCAGCGATCGCTTTTAATATAGTTGTTGTAGAAGAATTACCAAAAGTTTCTTATTTAACCTTCATAAATGGATTTATTTTGATAGTTTATGTGTTTATCTGCTTGGTCATCATCTACACAGTAGTAAAACACTGGCTCGATTTAGAAAAAAAGAAAGAGCTATCTTTAAAAATTGATCGCACGGCACGCTGGCTAGTTCCAGCAGTATTTGGTGTATCCAACATTATCCTGATAGCAGCTTCTCTACTTTAAATCACACTCAAGATTACTATACCTAACGTTCATCTCCATAAGAAAAACGGTCGATCGTTACCATAGAAGTGAAACCGCCCAAAGCCGAGAAATTGACCGTGGGCTTTTTCGCCTGGAGGAAACGCTGTAACGCCAAAGAGATAAACTCCAGAAAATAGCGGATTACGGACAGGGCGTAAGCCGATTGTAATCGTTTTTCCTGGAGCAACTGGCGGATCGAATATGACTTCAACAGTTCTAGAATCGCGATCGCGCGTCACTTCGCCTAAAGTTAACGGTTTTCCTCGGCGATCGCGCGTACCCTCAAATGCAAAGCTATCATTAAGTCTATAACGAATATTACTACTACCATCCCGCTGTTTAATGGTGACTCTTTGCAATGGTTCATCGGCATTCGCAGGAACATTAATTGTAAAGTAGTATGTTGCACCCCAAGCATTAACGCTATTAAATGTTGTTGTTGCATTAACCAAACTTGGTGGTTGCACAAAGTAAACTGTACCGTCTCTTAAACGAACTGCTTGCGCCATTTGTGGTGTTATTTCACTTATTCCTGCAAGCATTAGTGTTGTACTGAGTAGAATACTAAGTTTTGGTAACTTCATTTGATAATTCACAACATTTATACAATAAATAACTCATATTATTATTTTGCCTAATTAGTCAGTACACCTGCTGCTTGAAGGCGCTGATATTTAAATAAAGTCTATTGCTCTTTAAATTCACACCAGTGGCTTTAATAGGGGCGACAAATTCTGCGATCGCGCCACCCCCACAACGCAGTGGATTCCAAAATATAGGGGATTTTGAACTACTTTTCCTTCAGTTCTAACACCTAGAAAATAGTTTAGATAGCAATCATTAGCAAAACATTAGGAAATCGTTAAAAGTTCTTGCACAATTTGTAAACCTGTAATCAATTGCCAGCTAAAGAATATTAAAAGACAAAGATTGATGCTAATATGGAGATATCGCGCCCAGTTGTTACCACGTTGCATTAAAGGAGCAAATGCGGCAGAAATTGCAATTAACGCTGTCATTGCTAAACCAACAAATAAGTGAGCATTGACTGGAATTTCACCAGCACTTAAGTAGGTAATGATAATACCTCCTACTGCACCAGTTACCATCAGCGCAAGCGCGATCGCTCCTGATTGATAATGTCGAACTGGATATTTACCTTGAATTAATTCTTTTTTACTATCACCTTGAGCATTCCGAGTGCGGCGGACTTGAAAGCCAAGATACGCAGTATAAAGCAAGTAAGCAAACAATCCAAGCATCAGTACAGGATGAACCAACTGTATCAGAAAGCCAAAACTGAGAAAATTAACTGTTGTTGCTTCCATTGCTTATCTCCTTACTTCTGCTGATTGCTAGGAATAAAAAGTACAGAACCAAGAGTAAACAAAATACTTGCTGATATGTGCAAAAGCGATGAAAAGGAAACACCTTTAACGTTCTCTAAAATGGCATCGAAGGTGAACATAATAGAACCAACAAAAAATAGCCAACTGACCAACAATTCGCGGTCAATTTTATCTCTAGACTTTGTGTTTTCAAGATGCTGATGATGGTGTAAGGGAATGATTTTTTCGTCTTGTTGCTGAGATTGATAAATGAATTGTTGATTTGGTGACATGACAATTTGTCCTCTATCAGTCAAAGTTCAAAAGGTACTAAATTCATTTCTTCAGATTGCTATTGAGCTACGGCTGACGACGTGTAATATCTTCTAGCAAAGACGAGGTGGTTTGTGGTTGCCAACCGAGTTGTATCGCTTTGTTTGCTGATGTTTGATTATTAATTGAGAAAAAAGCTGCAATTCCACGTCCCCAATGTTGAGTTGCTTGTTCTAAAGAAATGCCTTTGATTTTGCAACCGACAACATCGCCGATTCTTTGAGCGATCGCTTTTTCAGAAATTCCTGATTCTGTCGCCGCATGAAAGATTGAACCCGCAGGTGCTTTTTCTAAAGCCAACACATACAATTGAGCAACATCATCAACATCTACCGCAGATACTTGATGTGCGCCTGGTGCAATGTAATAAGCAACACCTGTTTCTCGCGCTTCTTGTACGCGCATCGGAATGTAACTCGTACCACCGCCACGCCCGTAAATATAAAGTGGTAGACGCAAGACAACACTGCGGATATTCTGCTTGCTGGCGTGGATCGCTGCGGCTTCAGCTTTGGCGCGTTCTGCGAGAAAGAAGTTTGTGGCAATTGCATAGTTTTCATCGGCAATTTCTGCACCTGTATCACCGAGTACGCTTGTATCAGACGTGGCAATTAAAGGTTTACCCGAACCTGCTAAAGCAGAAGTCAATGCTGCGATGACTCGACAATCAGTTTGTACCGCGCCTACCCAATCATCGAAATCGTGGATGAATGCGGTGTGAATTACACCATCGGTTTGTCTTGCAGCAGCAATAAATGATTCAGGATTTTGTAAATCGCCGATACAAGGCTCGATATTCCGCTTTGCAAGTTTTTTGGCAGTCGCTTCGTTTCTTGCTAATCCGACAATGGTATGTTCTGCGGCTTGGAGTTTTTCGGCAACAACACTCCCTATGTAGCCTGTTGCACCTGTTAGAAATACTTTCATATTCCGTTTTACTGTATTGATAATGACTAGCGCAGTATTTGATGTGCAATTAATTTATAGAATCGCCAGGTAAATAGCGCTGCAACAGTGGCGATCGCCACTGATTGTCCTATCCACAACCCAACACTACCCAAGTTGAACCAAAAGCCTAATCCATAACCCACCGACAAACCGACACCCCAGTAACCTAGTACATTGAGCAACATCGGAATTTGCGTATCTTGAAGTCCTTGCAGCGAACCATACACCGCCTTTTGAAAACCATCCAAAACTTGGGCGATCGCAGCAATCATCAATAGTGGTAAGGCGATCGCAACAACTGCTGCATTCTCTGGATTTTGCACATCTAAATAAATTCCCACAATCTGTTTTGGGAATAGCAAAAAGGTAATTGAGACACCCACCATAAAGACTGTAGTAATACCCATACTCACCCAAGCGGCTTGCTGAATACCGATGCGCGATCGCCGCCCTAACCATTGTCCAACGCGCACTGTGGTTGCATAAGAAATTCCCAAAGGAACCATGAACGCCACAACAATTGTTTGAAATACAACCTGATGCGCTGCCAAAACTTCAGTACCCAATGTTCCCACCAAGAACGTAATCACCAGAAAAAATCCGATTTCTAAGCCAGAAAATAATCCAATAGGCACGCCTACCCAAATTAATTCCCAGAGAATGCGCAGTCTCACGCGGTGGAGTTCCTGAAAAATACGATAGTTCTGCAAATTTTGATTTTTAAAGACATACAGCGCTAATGCAAAGAACATTCCCCATAGCGTCACAACACTCGCGACTCCCAATCCTGCAAGCCCCATTTGCGGAAAACCAAATTTCCCAAATCCTAAGATGTAGTTCCCGATAATATTAAAAGTCGTTCCAGTCACCACAATCATCATCACTGGACGCGCCTGCGAAAGCGCGGAAACTGTAGCACGTAGTGCCGCAAATCCTACTGCGGGAAATAAACCCCACAGCATAATATCTAAATAGGTATTGACAAGTTGCACGGTTTGTGGGTTCTGTCCGCTGTGGCTGAGCCAGGTATCAAGATGTGCAGTGAAGATCATCAACGGTAGTGCAACTAAAAGTGCTAACCATAACCCTTGACGCGCTACTTGCTCGATGCGGGATTTTTGCCCTGCACCAAAGGCTTCTGCAATCAGTGGACTTACGCCCATGACAACACCACTCGCCGTGGTCATAATCGAGAGAAAGATAATTGCTGCCAGTCCTCCTGCTGCCAAAACTTCGGCTCCCATTCTGCCCATCATGACGGTATCAGCAAAGCCTGTCGCAGATTGGGCAACTTGGGCACTAGCAAGGGGAATCGCTAACTTCAAGAACTCTCGCACTTCAGTATGAATATGCTTTGGCATCTGCATGACAGTCATTGTAAAATTTCCTGGAAGACTTGCTACACCGTTACTTTAGAAAAATAAGCAACGTGAAATCTTTCTATTTTTTGCTGTTTTGTCAAAATCTTGCGGGTAATATCGTTGTGCTTTGAGGTTGTTACATTTAGGTAAGCAGGGGAGCAGAGGAAGCAGAGGGGCAGAGGAGATTGGATAGTTGCGACAAATCACAACTTTTGATTAAATTGGGGTAATTTGTTGTGATTAAATTGCTGCCGATCGCGCTTCATCAACTTTTAGTGTTGTTCCAGTGATAAACTTGGCATCGTCTGAAATGAGAAAAGCGACTATTTTTGCCAGTTCAGCATAAGTTGTCGGACGACTCCACATCAGATCATGAGGAACATTCCAGCCTGCAAGTTCTTCGAGGTTATCTGCTACAAAGAATGGAGCCACTGAGTTCATGCGAATGCGATCGCTGCTATACCGCTTAGCATAAAGTTTTGTGAATCCTTCCATTGCTGCTCGGAGCGTACCACTAAACGGAGTTCCTAAATCGGGTTCTTGAGAATCACACGCCGAAATATTGACAATCGCCCCGCCTCCTTGTTGACGCATCGGTTCTGTAACAAGCCGTACTAACCGCACCACGCTGAGAAACAGCATCTCAAAGTTCTGTAACCACATCTCGTCGGAAATTTCTAATAAATCTAATCGAGGCGGATCGCCAAAGCTATTCACTACAGCATCAATCCGCCCAAATTGATTTAATGTGGTTTGCACCAATTGCTCTAAATCATCTAGATTCGACATCGATCCTTGCATGGCAATTCCGCCGAGTTCCTGCGCTAAATCGAGAACAATTGGCGATCGCGCCAACAGTGAAACCGCATATCCCTGCGCTACTAACTCACGCGCACATCCTGCCCCAATACCGCGACTGGCGGCTGTTACAATCGCAACCTTTTGACTCATTGTTTGCCCTCTATTAATTTATTCTTTTAAGTTAATCTTTGCTGTCTTAGAACAGAAGACTTGATATTGGCAAAACATCTGTGCTGAAAAAGAACAAATGCTGAGTGTTTTTAACCAACTACCAGAATTAATCGCATTCGTGGAAAGTGTCGAGTGTCATAGTTTCAGCGCTGCTGCGCGATCGCTCAACACAACTCCCTCGGCAATTAGTAAACGAGTTGCAAAATTAGAAGATCGCTTAGGAGTACGATTGTTGCAACGAACAACGCGATCGCTCAATTTAACCGTAGAAGGAACCGCTTATTACGAGCGTGTATCGCGCTTACTGCGAGAACTCAATGAAGCAAATGATTTAATTATTTCTGGTGGGAAACCACGCGGTAAACTCACAATCTCTACATCGCTTGACTTTGGACAATGGCTTTTGGTGCAATCAATTCCAGAGTTTTTAGCACAGTACCCAGAAATTCAGATTGATTTACAACTGAGCGATCGCCTGGTTGATTTAGTTGTTAAAGGCATTGATGTGGCGATTCGATTAGGAGATTTAGAAGACTCTAGTTTAATTTGCAAACATTTAGAGCGCAGTGAATTGAATTGGCTCTTAGTTGTGATACTGAACCACTACAATTAAATAAAAGTAGCGGCACAACTCAAAGTTAGTATGTGATGTAACCAGTAGCTACCAGTTTTAGAAACAAACTGGATTGCTTCAATCAACTGCATTTAGATTATGGAATGATTGCAGAGTATATCCTAGTAAAAAAGTTATGGATACTATCTGTAAAGTCTACAATGCAAAACCTATAAACTTCTTAGCTTATGTAGAACTAGTGAAGCAATTCCCTAAGCGGGATTGACACATGGTAACATTAAAGTTACCATTAAGCGTAGTATGAATGTACAAGAATACATTAGAAAAGATGGCTCTAGTCCTTACCAAAAATGGTTTGATGAATTAGATGCAGTTGCAGCGGCTAAGGTAACAACAGCTAAAGCTCGTTTAGAAGGAGGTAATACATCAAATATTAGATGGTTTGATGGAATAGGGGAATACAAAATAGATTGGGGACCAGGATACCGGATATACCTTGTTCAAGAAGGAAAACAATTAATAATTCTATTTGGAGGTGGAACTAAGAAAACTCAGCAAGCGGATATCAAGTGTGCTAAACAACTTTATGAGGAATACAAGCAACGAAAGAAAGTAGAAAAAGGTAAGGGAGTCAGTCGCAAGGGAGGTAAAAAGAAATAATCATGGGGTTAACTAGAGATTTTAAAGAGACACTACGCGCAAGAGTAGAAAGAGAGCCTGAGTTTGTATCTGCTTTACTAAATGAGGCTATCGACCTCTTTCTTAATGGAGAAGCAGAAACAGCAAGAATTATATTAAGAGATGTTGTTAATGCAACAATTGGTTTTGAAGAACTTGCACAACTAACCTCAAAACCGAGCAAAAGTCTTCATCGAATGCTTTCACCAAAAGGTAATCCATCAATGGATAACTTAACAGTCATCATTCACGAACTAAGTAAAGAATTGAATGTAGATATAAAAACTCAAGTCGTTAGTTGTGTTTGAAACATAGTGATGATCGCCTAATCGGGAAAACTGAAATACAACTCTTAAATAAAATAGACTGCAATCTTTTATTTAAAATAAACTCAAACAGGGAAACTTACAGCTTCGGAATACTTGGATCTTGCTGCGGATATAAAAGGCGAGAACTATTATGGCACAAGCATTTCATGCTGCACCAATTGTTTCTAGTCGGGCGCTGGGTTGGGAACCTTTGATTGCCGAAGAATTTCAGCAACCACCAGGAGGAATAGACACGCCAGAAGCTTGGGAAGGACACGCGATCGCATTGTGTCTCGCCCCGAAGCCGCATCGCATTTTTCAAACTGTGGGCGATCGCCGTTACGTCGGACTTTACGGCAAAGGCGATCTTTCGATTACACCTGCGGGGCTTCCTGCAACTTATTGTGCTGAGGGCGAGGATTGCTATTTGCAGATTCAGCTAAAGCCAGAGTTTTTTCAACAAGTTGCGGCGGAAGCGATGGAAATTGATAGTTCGCGCCTTGAACTTGTTACGGAATTTCGCGTACGCGATTTGCAAATTGAGCAAACTTTGATGATGTTACGCACCCAATTACATCAAGGTGGTGGTTGGGGGCGATTGTATATCGAGTCTCTAGCGAATGTGTTAGCAGTGCATTTACTGCGTCAGTATTCAACAACACAACCGTGTGTGGCACACTATGAAGGTGGATTAGGCGATCGCCATTTATTTCAAATAACGGAATACATCAACGCACATCTAGAAGAAGATATTAAACTGGCTGATCTTGCAGAATTAGTAGGAATCAGTCAATTCCACTTCAGCCGTTTATTTAAACAATCAATGAAAGTTTCACCGCATCAGTATTTACTTCAGCAGCGTGTTGAACGGGCAAAACAGTTACTCAACACAACAAAATATTCTGTTGTTGAAATTGCTTTACAATGCGGTTTCAATAGCCACAGTCATCTGAGTAAACAATTTCGCCAGCTAACAGGGATGACACCTAAAGCTTATAGATTATCTATCTCCTAATTGCTGCATGATTTTTGATGAAATTAATGATTGTAGGCAGTTTTTAATCATTCTTATTTAAATTTTTGTAAATAAGTGACAATAACTTTTTCTTTCGTCTCCAAAATTTTAAAAGATATTTCACATTTGCATCACAATAAATTCGTTAAGCTAAAAATATAAAAGTAAATCACGGCAATTATATGACTGTTTCTAGTATTCAATTAAAGCGTTCGCCTTGGCAGAACGTTGCAATCTTAACTCTAGGATTCTGGCTGAGTAGCAGCATAATTTTAGACTGGGTAATTATGCCCAGTTTATACGTTTCTGGAATGATGACTCAAGCTGGATTTACGACAGCGGGTTACTTGATTTTCTGGAATTATAATCGCATCGAATTACTAGCAGCAGCTTTAGTGGTAACAAGTGTTTTAGTATTAAACAAAACACAATTTGTAGAAGATAATTGGCGACGAGGGACGACTGTTTTAGCTTTACTCTTACTGGCTGTACCTTTGCTAGCGACTTACGTCTTGACTCCACAAATGTCTGCGACAGGTGTGCAATTGAATTTATTTGAGTCAGCCACCGAAGTTCCTAGCACGATGAATTTGCTACACGCAGGTTACTGGGTATTAGAAGCTGTGAAATTTGTTGCTGGTGGTACTCTGTTATTTTGGGGAATCCGCAGATAAGCTGAGTTAAATTATGATATCTGTAAAAAAGCCTCTTACTTTATGTAGGAGGCTTTTAGTTTTCTTCATCTTGAGATAAATCAGGATGAAACCACAAGCGAATTGCCAGAAACGCAAATCCTATAGCCGCGATCGCTTTAGTTGTTTTTACAGGTAATAGTTCTGCTGCCCATCCACCGGCTAAAGCACCGAGTAAGCTTGTTAATAGCAATGCTGCGGCTGTCCCTAAAAATACCATACGGGGAAACTGAGAACGTCCGCTAAGGGCGATCGCTGCTAATTGGCTTTTGTCACCGAGTTCGGATAAAAATACTGTAATAAAACTTAGTCCGAGTAAATTCCAATCCATTATTGCACGACATCCCAAAGCAGCATCATTGAAATCAGCAGTAAACTCACACTTGCCAGTTTTTCTACCGTTCGCGGAGCAATTCGAGTTGCAATCCAGCATCCTAAAAGAACACCTAGCAAACTTGTTGTTACCATTGCGATCGCTGCACCTCCAAAGACAATCCAGGGAGATTGAGATTCAGCACTCATCAAGAGTGTGGATAGCTGGGTTTTATCGCCAAACTCAGCAAAAAATATTGTAACGAAGGTGGTTGCAAATACTGTCCGCGAAGATTGCCCAAAAGCTGAAGGCTGTTGTGACTCAGTTATTGTATCGGTATTTTCAAAGGCGATCGCAATATGCTCAGATTTAAGTTCAGCTTCAAGCAACTGGGTAGGCAAATCAGTTTTCACAGGTCTTCAAAACGTCGCAGCGCTTTCATATTTTTTTCATTTTCTCTGATCTTTGTTACAAAAATCAACCCCATAGTGCCAGGAAAGCGAAAAATTAGTCTTTAATAGCTCGCTCAAAACGCAACATTTCGAGGCTGCGATCGCCGTAAACACCACCGATTTGCTGCTGACAACACTCAATGGCAAAGTCATTTAACTCTTCAGGAAAGATACCGTACATATCCTGAAAAATTGCGGGTTCTACTCGACAAAAACGCGGACGATCTGGGTAAATGCGGCATTCGCGGGTAACGCGATCGTAGTTGATACACCAGCCATCCGCACCTACCATACTAAAATAGAGTTCTAGTTCTTCAGGTGATAAATAATCTTCAATATCTGGACGCTCTGCTGGATCGAGATTACAGCAGGCTCCACATTGCTTTACACATCGCCAGGTAGCCATAATTCAAATTTGGGCTATGATTTTTCTTGCACTTCGAGTTTAACGGTTTTAACCGATAGGCAATGACTATGAGAAAGGAGCAATGATTGTTTATTGTTTTTTATAGATTTATTAAGTTAGTTAAATTGAGTCATTGCCATCCAGGTAAGATCTAGTGCGGAGCTTTATCTGAGTTACTTATTCGGTTAGGTAATGGGAGGAAATAATGGACGTTGTATCTGGAATTTTTGAGGGAATCAGCACTTTTCAGTGGGAAACCTTTTTTCAGCTAGTCAGTGTTGCACTGATCATGCTTGCTGGTCCAATTATCATCTTTATTTTGGCAGCACGCGGTGGCAATATGTAGAAAAGCTGTGTGTACAGGAAATGGTGAGGATAGAGGAATGAACAAGGGCGATCGCCCTCTTATATCCTCACTCAGTTATTCAAAATTTGAGATAGTAAGCTCTAATACTGGATACCTAGTCATAACTGCTTGTCTGGTCAATTTCAGTTGCCAAGAAGAGATAGCTGTACTGTAAATAGCGAAAATCACAACTGCTCTACTATGGTTGCAATCATATCTAACTCGACAATCTCATGATTCTACAAGGATTTCCTGCCGCAACGACATTAGCAGGAATATCCTTCGTGACAACGCTTCCTGCGCCAATTGTGGTGTTGTTCCCAATTGTTATTCCTGGACAAATAATTGCTCCACCGCCGATCCAAACATCATCGCCAATTGCGATCGGTGCAGCCATCTCTAAGCCAGATCTTCTCATTTCAGCATCGAGTGGATGATATGCTGTGTAAATTTGTACTTTAGGAGCAAGCAACACATTGTTGCCAAGATAAACTTTATTGCAATCTAAAATCATGCAATCGTAGTTGATATACAAATTCTCTTTAGCGTAGATGTGGCAACCATAATCGCAACGAAAAGGTGGCTTAACTTCAAAAACTTGACCGACTGAACCAAAAAGTTTTTGCACAATCGCGCGCCGGAGTTCGCTCTCCTCAGGAAGTGATAGATTGAAAGTATGCAAGAGATTTTGTGCTTTTTTGTGCATACTTTCAAGCTCAGGATCGATGGCGATATATGGCTCATTTGCCAACATTTTCTCGCGTGCTGTTTTGTTCATCTTTATTACCAACTGATGGCAAGCGGTAATTCAGGTCGAAAATCCACCTGTTTTCCTTGCTGTTCGTCATCAAAACCAAGTTCTACAAAATACTCTGTTCCTAAACGAACTTTGAGTTGATCCGTGTTAATCACTGCTTGCATCTCTGGCGAAAGGCTATTCGCAGCAGGACTCACTAATTCTACACGAGTTATTTCGTGTAACCCTACAGAATCGTTGAGAGGTTGTGAGTTTTCAGCAGGATAATGATCTGGACGTTGACCAAATGGAATCTGAAAAAGCATTGGTTCAGTCAACACGTCGCTATTTGTTCCTACCATGATACTCATCGTTTCAGGTAGATAAGGTGGACGATATCCCCAACTAGAAAAAGCAACCGTATCGCCCGAATCCGTGCAACGCAGACAGAAACCAAACGGACAAGCACCATTGTTGCGATCGCGCCACCGTTCCCAAAGGCGAGTGGGAGCAATTGGCTCAGATTTGGCTTCTTCAGGATTGTGAATCCATAACAGTTCCAACATGGCGTTGTGGAAGAAAAAACGGCGATTGGCTGTACCTTGCCCAGCATGGGTGTTAGACGAGCCTTCAATCAAACCGAACGATGCTAAACGATCCGCCTCATCAGCCCCGACATCAGTACAAATAAAAAGATGGTCGAATTCAAATGCCATATGGACGTTGCTTGAGAGGGAACTTACGCAACACTAATAACCTAAGTCACCTAACAACAGAATAATTCACTTAGGTAACTGATTTAAAGCAGTATACGCTGCGATGACTAACTGATGAAAATGCGATCGCGTGATATCAACTTGTTGAGCATTTTCTCGTTTAGTGCCTAAAAACCCTGTAGAATCTCCTTGAATGATCGCCAATATTTGACCCTGATCGTTTTTAATTCGCAGTTCAGCCGTTGAACTACTAGCAAATATGCCACAGATATAACGGCGTTGATTATAATAAAATTCTGCAAAGTTGCGGCGATGCTCAAGCGAGGACACCTCGCCTGAAGCCGCAACTTCTTTTACAGGTTGCGATTCTCTTTTAGCGGGTTGTGTCGGCAAGCGCACGCCAACTAATTCTAGTTCAATTGTTGTGTTACCGTTCCAGGTATTTTCGCGCAAGCAGTAGGCAATATCAATTCGTGGTGGTAGGGGAAAATAATCACGCGCCTTTCTCCAGGCGATCGCACTTATTTGAAACCGTTGTGTATTTTCGTTTTGTGCTAACTTTAGCTTGATATGTCCCTTACCGACGATCCGCTGTTCGATCACCTCAACATTTGCACTCCAAAATAGCGGATTAGGATTATCAATACCGCAAGGATGAAGCGCGTCTAATTGTTTGTAGAGTTGACGATCAATCTGACTTAAGTGTACTTGTGCATCAATTTTGATGAGTGGCTTGAGGTGTTCAATTTGCAAGCATTGATGGGCAAATTCCCGCAAGCGCGATCGCAGTGCAGTTAAGTTCTCCGCAGGTAAAGAAAAACCCCCAGCAGCTTTGTGTCCGCCAAATTTACCTAACAAGTCCTGACAAAAGTCTAAAGCAGCAAAAACATGAAATTCGGGAATTCCCCGTGCCGAACCACGAATATGATGTTCATCTTCATACGTACCAATAAAGACAGGAACACCGTAGCGTTCGACTAACCGCGATGCAACTATCCCAATGACACCATGATGCCAATCGGCTTGCACAACGACTAAAACACGTTCTTGCAGTAAATCGATTTGGTTTTGTTCAATGTAGGCGATCGCTTCTTGTTCAATTTGTTCGCATAGTTGTTGACGATGCTGGTTAATTTGTTCGCACTGCATGGCACGTTCTAGTGCAGTTCCCATATCGTCTGTTGTCAGTAGATCGATGACAATTTGCGGATCGGCAATGCGTCCTACTGCATTAATTCTTGGACCTAGCCGAAAACCGATATCATCAGGCTTGAGAGATTTAGCATTGACGCTTGTGCTATTAGTGTTACTTTGTACGCCCGCAACTTGAATTAAAGCTTGTACTCCTGCTAGTTGAGATTGAGGAAGCAATCGCAATCCTCGCTTTACCCAACGACGATTCACGCCTGTTAGCGGGGCAAGATCTGCAATTGTCCCTAAAGTAAATAGTTCAAGCAAAGGTTTAACTAATCCTGCAATTTGCCCTAATTTTTGTGCTAGCGAAACAGCCAAAATATAAGCTACTCCGACTCCTGCAAGTCCGCGATAAGGAGAAGATTCTGGGATGAGTTTGGGGTTAAGAATAGCGTTAGCTGGCGGTAGTTGTTGCGGGATGTCGTGGTGGTCGGTGATGATGACTGTTAACTCTAGTTCTCTAGCTTTAGCGATCGCGTCAATTGCAGAAATGCCATTATCGACGGTGAGAATTAACTCGACGCCTTCACGCTTAAATTCTTCAACAATGCGCTGATTTATGCCATAGCCCTCGTGCATCCGGCTAGGAATTGCATAATCAACGTTTGCACCCAACCATCTTAGTGATCGCAGTAATAATGCGGTACTTGTCATCCCATCGGCGTCGTAGTCGCCGCAAATTGCAATTTTTTTGTCATGTGCGATCGCAGTGTTTAGCAACTCAACACTCAATGCTAGGTCAGGAAATTCCTCCACTGGTGAAGGCAGAACTTGAGATTCTGGCTCTAAAAATGCTTGTGCTTGTTCTAGTGTCTCAACTCCGCGATTAATTAATAATTGACCTATAATGGGCGATGTTTGAGCAACTTCAGCTAGCTTTTGTGCGAATTCTGCTGCTGAATAAATATGCCAACGCTGACTCGGCAGGCGTTGTGGACGATGAGATAATTCTGGAGTAGAATGCTCTAACACGCTTACCCAATGCGCAACTAGCCAAATATTTTAACTCTTAGTTGCTGTAGTTTGAAATATTTTTTTAACGTAGACGCGCAGCAGTGAGCAGCGCGTTGGGCGGTGCCGACTTGAAGCGACTGCGAACCCGAAGGGCATGCCGTAGGCTAACACTCTAGACGCAGATACACGGAAGAAAGAGTGAAAGGGGGATTCTCCTAAAATATATTAAATCTAGTTGATTAGTGATAACAAAAATGGTCAGTAAAAGTTACTAGTCACTAGTCACTAATAACAGCGTAACGATACCAATATTCAGGTTATTTAACCGGAGATGATATGATTAAAGATTGCCTAAATCAAAGCCATTATAATAATGATTAAAGCAGCTACTTAGAAAGGCTGATTTAGCTCAGTAAAATCTAACCATTGAGGATTAGCAGACATTAAGGCTGTAGCAGAAGCACAATTTAAAGGTCTAGAGAAAAGATAACCTTGACCAAATTCACAGCCTAACGTGCGTAATATTGCAAGTTGCTCGGTTGTTTCTGCGCCTTCTGCAACTACATCCATTCCTAAGGTATGAGCTAAGGTAGTAATTGTCCGAATAATTTCATAGTTTTCGGCATTTGAGTGCATACCACTTACAAAAGAGCGATCTATTTTTAAGATATTTATGGGAAAACGATGTAGATAGCTTAAAGATGAGTAACCTTGACCAAAATCATCAATGCTTAACTGAATTCGTTTTGATCTAATTTCTAATAGTGCATGAATTGTTTCTTGAGCATATTCAATCAGTGTACTTTCAGTCATTTCTAGTTGCAAATAACTACCGTCTAAGCCAGTTTCTGCTAAAATTTGCTCAATTTGCTCAAGAAAATTTGGTTCTCTAATTTGTTTGCCAGCAATATTTACGCTCATTTTAAGGGGCATCAAATGCGGAAATTGTACTTGCCAAGCGCGTAATTGGTGACAGGCGGCTCGTAATACCCATTCACCGATAGGCACAATTAAGCCAATATCTTCCGCAACGGGAATAAATTCTGTAGGAGAAATCAAACCTCGTTGGGGATGTCGCCAGCGGATTAAAGCTTCAAAGCCCTTGAGTTTACCTGTTGCTAAAGAAACAATTGGTTGGTAGTGTAGGCAAAATTCCTGGCGTTCGAGTGCTTGGCGCAGATCGCTTTCTAGCTGTAAAAGTTCTAGAGTTTGTTGATACATTGCCTGGTCAAAAATTGCATACCGTGCCTTGCCTTGTTCTTTGGCTTGATACATGGCAATATCAGCATCTCGTAGCAAATTTTGGGCTTGCGTACAGTTGGGAGAATTGAGGACAATTCCGATACTGGCACTACAAAAGATGGTGTGGTTTTCGAGTGTCAAAGGTGATACAAGTTGAGCTTGAAGTCGCTCAGCAATTTTAATTGCATCAGTAATATCTTTAATACCGTCGAGTAAAATAGTGAATTCATCACCACCGAAACGCGCAATTGTGTCTGTGGAACGGATACTTTGTTCTAAAAGATATGCGATCGCACAAAGTAATTGATCGCCGATCGCATGACCTAGACTATCATTGACAATTTTAAAACGGTCTAAATCGATAAATAAAACAGCAAATAAATAATCTTTATGACGCTTGGCTCGACTTAAAGCACTTTCAAGACGTTCCATAAATAAAGTACGGTTAGGTAAACCCGTAAGAGCATCATGCAGCGCGTCATAGATGAGTTGTTCCTCGGCGCGTTTACGTTGCGTAATGTCGTAAATAATGCCATCAATGCGCGCGGGGTTGCCTTCTTGATCGTAAATAACATAAGTGCGATCGCTCAACCAGCGAACTTCGCCATCAGGACGCAAAATTCTGTATTCAATTTCCACGCTGCCATGTTCGATGAGCATTTGGCGTGATTTTTGATATCTAGCGCGATCGTCAGGATGAATCACTTCTTGATATAACTCTGGGCAATCTAAAAATTCTGCAGGTGGGCGACCATAAACCTTTTGTACTGCTGGGTTAAGATAAATTAACTTTCCAGTTTCTGGAGCAAACGACCAAACAACATCTTCAAGGGAATTGAGAATACTTTCCAAGCGTTCTTCGCTTACTTGCAACGATTTTTGTGCTAGCTTGCGTTCTGCAATTTCTCTTCTTAATTGGCGATTAGTTGCTTCTAATTGGGCAGTACGTTCTTGAATTCGTTCTTCTAATTGAGCATTTAACTGTGAAATTTCTGCTTTAGCGGCTTGGAGAGCCAATTGACTTTTAACACGAGATAAAACTTCAGCAATTTCAAATGGTTTCATGATGTAATCGACACCACCAACCTCAAAAGCTTTCACTTTACCAACAAGATCGTCTGAAGCACTTAAAAAAATGACTGGAATGTTACGTGTTAATAGCGATGCTTTCAGCTGACGACACACTTCGTAACCATCCAAATCAGGCATTTTGACATCAAGTAAAATGAGATCGGGTGGTGCAGTTTTAGCTCCCATCAATGCCATGGCACCGTTTTTTGCACAACGAACTTGATATCCTTCTCCAGACAAGGTTTTGGATAAAACCAAAAGATTTTCTGGAACATCGTCAACGATTAAAATTGTGCGTGAATCGGTACTAAATTGATGGTTATTCATAATGATGACGAGGATTGAGCTAAGTCAATAAGCTGGTCAAAATCAAAGTTTTTTACTTTCTGTTGCAACACTTGTGCTAGAAAATCATGTTCGCTGGGAATTTGACCGATCAACTGTAATAATGCTTCGGCGTCAAGTTTAGCTGCTGCATGATGTAATTCGGCGATCCAGCCAGGAGACATCACGTTTAAGCTGTCAGTTTTTAATACATTGCGTTGTGGTGCTTCTTTTCGGTTAGCCAGTCGTTGGGTAATTTGGTAGCGATAGCGCACGCCGAGATGTTGTGTGAGTTTTTGCCAGATTGCGTGTTCTCGCACAGGCTTACGCAGAATATCGTCGCCACCTGCGGCTAAGATCGTATCTTCTTCTAAAGTACTAGCAGTTAAAGCAATAATTGTGACTTGACGAGTAGGATGCGATTTGATTTGTTTAATTGCTTCATAGCCTGAAACAATTGGCATGCGGATATCCATCCAGATCAAGTGCGGCTCCCAACTTTGGCTGATTGCGATCGCATCAAGACCGTTTTCGGCTTCACGCACCTCGAATCCCACATTAGTCAACATTTGCTTGAGTATGCGGCGATGTGCTAAATGATCGTCAGCAACTAAAATACGATACGTTGGCTGTCCTGGTGCTAAGCCAATCACCCGCCGAATTATTGATTGTTGCGATGCAGCATAGTCTGCTAGTTCTAAGCGAATATTAAACTGAAAGCTACTGCCTTTTCCTAACTGACTATTGACTGTAAGTTCTCCTCCCATGAGTTGGACAAAATTTTGGGCGATCGCTAAACCTAGCCCTGTTCCTTGTTCAGATTTGCGTCCGGTTTCGGTTTGAACAAAAGGTTCAAATAAAATTGCTAGTTCATGTGGCGCAATTCCTAGCCCTGTATCTTTAACCTCAAAGTACACTGTTTTGAATGCCGGAGAACCTTTGGATATTTCTTTTAATGCTTGTACGCGTATAGTTACATAACCTTCCTGTGTAAATTTAATTGCATTACTTAAAAGATTAATTAAAATTTGCCTTAGTTTAACTTCATCAGAGTAAACAAATCGAGGAACTTCTGCAGTATGCTCAACTTTTAGCTGCAAACCTTTCGATTGAGCTTTAAACTGAAACATTTCTTCAATGCTATTAAGTAATGTGTAAAGATCGAATTTTTTCTTGTTCAGTACACTGCGACCTGCCTCAATTTTAGACATATCGAGAACATCGTTAATAAGTGTGAGTAAATGCTCTCCACTACGGCCAATAATTCTCAAATTTTCTTTCTGTTCAGTGGTGATTGATGTGTCTTGATGCATCAATTTTGTAAAACCAAGAATTGCATTTAGTGGCGTTCGCAATTCATGACTCATTTTAGCTAAAAACTCACCTTTAGCTTGGCTAGCTGCCTCAGCTGCTTGTTTTGCTGTCTTAAGTTCTGCAGTACGTTGTTCAACTCTTATTTCTAGTTGTTCTAAAGATTCTTTAATCTGCAATGCCATGCGATTAAATGACTGTGATAAAACATCAAGTTCTTTAACTCCTTCAATTTTTACATTTTGGTCTAAGTTACCATTTGCGATCGCTTTAGAGGCTGTGCTTAGTTTTTGAATCGGTCGCATAATCCATTGCGAAGTTAGCGTTCCCACAATTATGGCAACGAATAAAGCTAATAAACACAGAACAATAGTCATCCGAGTATTTGTATTGATCTGTGCCATGAAGTCAGATTCAGGGACAACAATAACCACTAACCAATCCAGCCCAAGATTGTCATACCAAGGAGACACATGAACAAAATGACGTTGATGGTGACATTGAATGTTGAGCTTTTGACTGTGCTTAATTTTGGCAAAACCACCAAATTCATCGTAGATATACTTAGCAATTACTTGCATCAATGCATCTTGGCTTTGCAAAACATTTATTCTTTGTGCTTTACCTTGGAAAACAGTCAGTGGTTTTTCTTGACTTGAACTGGCAATTAATAAACCATTACGTTCGATGATGAAAATTTTTCCGGAAGGGCTAATATCTATACTGGCTAAGAATTTACTAATTTTAGTTAGCAGAAAATCTGCACCAATGACACCAAGTAATCGATTATTCTTATCATAAAGTGGACGACTTGCAGTGATTAAAAGATGCTCTGCAGGATCTTCCCAGGTATATACCGGAGTCCATATTGGTTTTCCTGCTTTGATTGCGTCGGCGTACCAAGCTTCTGCTAAAGGTTCGTAATTGTCGTAAACTCTTAAAACTTTAGTCCGGTTTCCTTGACTATCAGTAGCGTAAGTAAGTGCTTTTCGTTGAGTATTTACTGAAAGTTCGTCAATTGTAATTCCCTCACCATCTAAATATCGCCCAGATGCTACAAGTTCACCTGTTGTTAATGCATAGCCAATGTAGCTAACATCGAATACTTGCATTTGTTTCCAAAAGTAATGTCCTGTATCTTCAAAGCGATATACATCTAATATTCCTAGTTGAACTGCATCAACATTTAACTGGTTGATTTGATGTGGTGTAGCTAAGTAGCTATCAAGGTGTTGATCTACGAGTTTGTCAACTTTATCCATTAATTGATCTGCAAGTTCGTTGACGGCTTGTTGTCCATTACGTAGCGAAATATATCCTACTATTGCTACAGCAACAAAAATTTGCAGCACAAATGGCACAATTAGCAACTTGTGTAGTCCGATACCCTCGCTTTTATAAATATCATTATTGGCAATTTTCAGATATTGACGTAACTCCAACCACCTCATACAATTTAATTTCTAATTTTTTGAAATTAATAAGCCTAAGCAAATTATGATATCTCAATCTAGCAATTAATTTATTATAAGTATTCAGTAATCTTTGTTAGAGAATACATTAATTCTTAAATATTTATTTGCATATGATTTCAAAAAAAGATGAATAAATACGAGTTTATACTGAAGTCGAATTTGAACTTATTTGCTATGTCCTTTATAATTTGATATAAATACTTTCTACTACTCTACTTATAAAAGCTGCACATTAGTAAAACATCCGTGATTGTACGGAAAAGCTGTAAAGCCTAATCGCAGATGCCCTCCGACTCCCTTCGGGGCTACCCAAGCCAAGTGTACCTTCGTACACTGAAATAAGACTTTTATCTTTTATAGTAATTAACTAGAATTAATCGTTGCTACGAGTCAACGACAACTAAAGTAAACGTAGTTGTCCTTCAAGCTGTTCTCCCGAAGCGTGATTTGGCTCAAGTGTATCCAGATCAAAGTCTGACCATTCAGTTTCAGCTGACATCAATTTTTGTGCAGCCTCTAACATTGAGGCTGAGATATCTTTGAGATCTTCTCTGTTATTTAGATAAGTTTTTAAGGCTTCCATAGGGTCAATACTACTACTTGCACCTAGTTCGGGTATGCGTGGGCGTGCAAGTTGGCTAATAAGTTCGGGTTGAATTGTATAAGTATGTGCTGTGCTTAAAATACGATGCAACAATGCTGTATCTATTTGATCTAATTGGTCAGAACGCAGCTTATAAATAAGGCGTATAACAGCATCATCAATATTTTTTTTTGCGATCGCCTTTAATATTTTCTCTTGCGGATCAGCCACATTTGATACATCAACTTCAATTGTGCAAAATGTGCGCACTGGTAAAGGACAAAATTCCCATTGCACCTTACCGCGTTCGAGTTCCACCATCACATAGCCTTTGTCTTCTTTTTCCTCGCTAAAATCTACCCGTTCAATACTTCCTGGATAAATAATCGGCGGATCATTTGATTTATTCAGATTTTGGTGGCGGTGGACGTGCCCCAAGGCAACATAATCAAAACAGGGACGCGTAAGTAATGATAGAGGTACAGTGAAGCCTTTGCCAACTGCTAAAAAGCGTTCTGCACCGTAAGAAGCATTATCAACCATCAAGTGCCCTAGTAATACAGTTGGGACTTCTGGGTTCAGGCTGCGGATTTCGCCTTCGAGGGCAACTCGCAGACGATCAATGAGTAATTGATTAACTTCAGCTAAAGACATTCCTTCGGTTTCAGGGCGTGTCAGCAGTGTAGAACGAGTTAGCCAAGGTAGCGAGATAATTTGAATTGGACCATTATGGGTTTGGATATGGTGTGTCGTTAGGCGATCGCCGACAACAAATCCTGGTACTCCCAAAGTCCGATAAATACACAAACTTGCCCCACCTTGTCCTTGTGAATGCTGATCGTGATTGCCAACTAACAATACTGTAGGAACTTGCGCGTCTACTAAGCGGCGAAACTGACTTGCAAATTTTTCTTGCACAAATGGTGGCGGCGTTGCATCAGGAAAAGCATCACCACCAAATACAACAAGGTCAACAGGCTCAGATAAAGCACGGTCAATGCAGCGCGAAAGTGTCTTGACAAAATCCTCCAGTCGTGTATTTGTTCCAGTTTGAGGGTCAATACGTCCGTGGGAAAAGCTACTTCCCATGTGGATATCGGATAAATGGAGGATTTTGAGCATGAGTTTTGAGTTTTGAGTTTTGTTAGTGTAGCGGTGCGTTAGCACGTTTTGAGTTGAAGAAGTAGGATTTTTGAACGTGGAGAGAACTAGTGTTAGATAACTTAACTTACATAGTATTTCCCCCAGTTTCCCAGTCTTCCCATCTCCCTAAACCCCGATCTCTGAACCGAAGGTCTGCGAAGCGCGTCCCCTGACCTCTCTTCAGACGCTCAGCGCTAATCGCTAAAAGCTAAGTGCTAATCGCTGTTAAATATGAATTCCGCATTCGGTTTTACCTGTACCGCGCCAGCGTCCGGCACGTTCATCTTCGCCTTCAGCGACGGGGGTAGTAATTGGTTCATCGCCAATACTGGGATAACCTTGATCGTGGAGTGGGTTGTAGATCACACCATGTTGGAAGACATAATTCCAGGAATCTTTACGAGTCCAACTTGCTAAAGGATTGACTTTAAGACGCTGTTGAGCATCTATTTCAAATACTGGCATATAGGCACGGGTAACGGCTTGATCGCGACGCCGTCCTGTAATCCACGCAACCGCGTTCAGATCATCTAAACCACGCTGCAATGGTTCAATTTTTGTGAGGTGGTGAAATTTCTCAATATCTTTATCCCATAAGTCTGCACCATATTTAGCGGCAAAAGCTTCCCGCGTCTCTACCTCAGGAGTTTTGTAGATTCTCAAGTCAAGGTTGTAAATCTCTTTGGCTTTGGCAACTAATTCTAACGATTGCGGAAAATGATGCAATGTGTCGAGGAAAATCACTGGAACTGGTCGTTCAAGGTCGCGGTAGAAAATATCAGTGATTATCATATCATCAACATTAAAAGCACTCGTTTGCACCAGTCCTTCTAAAATATGCTCAACGCACCAAGCTAAAATCTCTCTGGGATGAGCAGTATCAAATCTCTGGTTAAGTTGCTCTAAATCAAAATTATCAATTTGGATGCGAGATTCAATGGAAAAGCTCATGTCGATTATTTTGTTATTTCTCTTACATCCAGAATATCTAAATTTGGTGTCGGTGAAAGCTTTTTAGTTGTTTGCGCTCAGCTTTGATTTTTTATGAAGTGGTATTTCTAAAATGCGATTAATCTTATACAGTAAGCCAGGTTGCCATTTATGTGAGGCATTGCAAGAAAAATTGGCACAAATTCACTCGTTCAGTTTTGATTTAGAAGTGCGGGACATTACAACTCGTGCAGATTGGTTTCAAGCGTATCAGTACGAAGTACCAGTCATCTGTAGAGACAATAATGGTAGAGAAGAGCAACTTCCTCGTCCTTCTCCTCGCGCTACAGTGTCACAGTTGGAGCAATTGTTACAGAAATATCTCAAAACTCATGGTTCAGAGTAAGAGATGTGTATTCACAGTAGGAGTCAGAGGTCAGGGTTAAAACAAGGGCAAGACAATGCCTTATCTGTAATTGGAGTAACGATTCTGAGCCTCTGTGAATGTCCTAAGTATATTGACGCTCATTTAGGTTTTTGTTGTGAGGAGTATGATGTCATGAAATTGCGTGAATTGTTAATAAAGATTGCAAGTCTTAAAGAAGTTCCCCAGCATCCAGCAATGGATAGGGAAGTCACTGGATTAAAAACGAATTCCCATGCTTGTCAACCTGGAGATTTATTTATTGGGATGCCAGGGACACGAGTCGATGGTGGTGAATTTTGGGAAAGTGCGATCGCTTCCGGTGCGATCGCAGCTTTAATTTCTGCAGATATAGCAAAACCAGTCACAAGCGATGCTTGCATCCTTGCTGCAACTGATATGATTCAAGCGTGTGCCCAAGCCGCAGCAGCTTTCTATGGCTACCCAGCAAAACAGCTAAAACTTGTGGGTGTCACGGGTACGAATGGCAAAACGACAACAACACATTTGATTGAATATTTTCTCGCACAAGCACAGTTTTCCGCCGCCTTAATGGGAACTCTCTACACGCGATGGCAAGGTTATGAGCAGACTGCAACACACACAACACCATTTGCAGTAGAACTTCAGCAACAATTAGCCGCAGCCCGCGATGCTGGTTGTCAGTGGGGAGTCATGGAAGTGAGTTCTCATGCTTTGGCACAAGGAAGAGTGAAGGGTTGTCCTTTTGAAGTTGGGGTGTTTACAAACTTAACGCAAGACCACCTTGATTTTCACAAGGATATGGAAGATTATTTTGCTGCCAAAGCACTGTTATTTAGCCCCGACTATCTCCAAGGACGTGCAATTATTAACGCAGACGATCCTTATGGGCAAAGACTCATAGCGCAAGTTTCTCATCAACAACTATGGCGCTACAGTGTCCACAATGGGGAAGAGGCTGATTTTTGGACAAGCGATTTGAAATATGAACCAACAGGTGTCAGTGGAACGCTGCATACACCCAAAGGAAATATTGCCTTTCGTTCGCCCTTAGTTGGCGAGTACAATCTCTCAAATATGTTGGCGGCTGTTGCTGCGGCATTACATCTCGGTGTAGATTTAGGCTTGATTGCGCAAGTTTTACCAAAATTTACCGAAGTTCCAGGACGGATGGAACGAGTGCAGATTGATTCTGAGCAAGATATTAGTGTAATTGTTGATTATGCGCACACACCCGATAGCTTAGAAAATTTACTCAAAGCATCACGACCGTTTATTCCTGGCAAAATGATTTGTGTGTTTGGTTGTGGAGGCGATCGCGATCGCACCAAGCGTCCGAAAATGGGAGCTATTGCAGCGCAACTTGCAGATATTGCCGTTGTGACTTCCGATAACCCGCGTACTGAAGAACCCGAACGCATTTTGCAAGATGTTTTAGCCGGAATTCCTGAAACAGTACATCCTCAGGTTATTTGCGATCGCGCCAGTGCAATTCGTACAGCAATTCTGCAAGCCCAACCAGGAGATGGTGTTTTAATTGCAGGTAAAGGTCACGAAGACTATCAAATTCTAGGAACTGAAAAAATTCACTTTGACGATCGCGAACAAGCAAGATTTGCTTTAAGTGAAAGACGAACAAAAAGAACTTAAGGTTGGTAATTGGTAACTGGTCATTGGTCATTGGCAGAATATCTACTGTTACCCATTACCCATTACCCATTACCCATTACCCATTACCCATTACCCATTACCTACTTCTAACCTTTATCCAATTGCTATGGATTCGCTTTATAAGTCTATCCTTAATTTACAGCAACCTCCACAACTTTTGGCTGTTAGTCCGGCTACCTTACTTTCACTGGTGAGGGCTGTTATTGATGCTTTAATTGACAATCAAATTTCAGCAACCCTGTGGCTTAAGCTACCGCCAGGAGAAATTTGGCAAGCAGAAATTCAGCGTTACTACAACCAAGTACAACTTCCACGGACAACTTACATTATTGTTCCTCAAGATCGCAGTAACTTAGATGCAGAGAAATATAAATTTCCTAGCATTCCGCTTCAACTGAAGTTTAATAACCAGTTGCGTCGTGAATATTTTCTTATGGTTACATCTCCAAGTTTTTGTAGCCTGATTTTTGCTTATCGACTAGGACCAAAACAACGGCAAAATAAAGCTAAAGAAAACACACTTGGTAAAGGTACTGCACCATTAACCTCAGCAACAATCCGCAAAAAACCTCCGTTGGTGGCACTTTATTCGTTTGAGGGACACATCGTTCAACCGATACTAAATAATCTCAAACTTGCCGGTGGAGATGAGGTACAAACAACAGTAGAAGTTGTACCAGCTATCCCTGAACCGTCATTTTTAAATCAAATCTTAACTAAACAAATTCATTACCAAGAACAAATCCGCAGTCGGACTAAATTTCGTCGCAACCAGGCACTCAATAAAGCTGTTCGGACAAAAAAGCAAAGTAGTTTTTCTGTCAGAGATGACTTCTTAAGTGAATTATGTCAAGAACTCCGAACACCTCTAGCACATATGAAAATGGCACTCAGTTTACTAAATTCTCCACAACTTAAACCAGCACAAAAACAAAGGTATTTGCAAGTACTGAGTACAGAATGCGATCGCCAAAACTCGCTAATTAATGGTCTATTAGACTTAATTCAACTTGATCGCGCAGTGCAAACGCCATTAGAATCAGTGCGCTTGAGTGAGATTGTTCCTGGTGTTGTTAGTACATATCAACCGTTGGCAACTGAAAAAGGAATTATGCTGGCTTACACTGTACCAGAAGATTTACCGCCAGTTTCTTGTGTTAATGCTTGGTTGAAACAAATTGTGATTAACTTGTTGCACAATAGCATCAAGTTTACTCCTACTAATGGTCAAGTTTGGGTGCGATCGCGTCTCCAAAACGATTTTGTCCAACTTGAATTTCGCGATACAGGTATTGGTATTGCACCCAGCGAAATTCCTAAGATATTCGATCGATTCTATCGCGTCCGTCCCGCTGCAGGCGAAGATGTGAGTGGTGCAGGGCTAGGTTTAACAATTGTGCAGCAACTTCTGTTACGCTGTGGTGGTTCTATCTCAGTCAAAAGTCGCTTAGGAGAAGGTTCAACCTTTAATGTTCTTTTGCCTGTGGATAATTCTCAGAGTTCAGGGACTTAAACAAGAGGAGTTGTGAGTTCTTATTGTTGAGTTCTGAATTACGAGAATTCAACTCAAAACGTGCTAACGCACCGCTACGCTAACAAAATTCAAAATTCAAAACTACCACTCTTTCACTTCCCTTGCAATGCTTCACCGTCTAGCTGATACAAGTGGGTATTTCCTTCAGGATGCATCTTTACCAAATTCAATTCTTTAAGTTTATTGAGATGATGCGATACCGTTGGTTCTTTTAATTGCAATAGTGTTGCTAATTCTTCAACACTGCATTCCCGACTCGCTAAAATTCCCAGCATCTTCAATCGACTTTCATTAGCTAACACTTTAAAGAAGCGTAGCAGCGATTGCATCGCGTCCTGTTCCATACCTTTCACTAATTAGACCTGCATCTAATTAGAATTAGATCAATACTAGCTACAGTATTCGGTTTGCTTGACATCTAACGGCAAGAAAATCGTCAAAACTTCGCCTTCGTGGGGACGTTGTCGGATGATAAGTTTACCGCCAATAGCTTGAAATAACTGTTTGGTAGCTGTCATGTTCAAACTAATATTGCCAGTTTCAGGTTGAAATGTGAGTAATTGACCAAGCGACTTACGAATTGGTGGTACGGTAGATTCTTCTCCTTTATTTTCTTCGAGTTGAGATTTTGGCAGTAATTGCAACTTTAATTGATCTCCCGCTGGAATAACTTGTACTTGGATGTGACTGCCTGGTGGTAAGCTGCGAGTGAAGTTTTCAATTAACCCTGTCAAGACTTGATCCAGCATTTTCGGATCGCTGACTACAGTTGGTAGCTGTTGCGGTAAAACAACATCCAAAGTTAAATTACGCCGGCTGGCTTGTTTTTGCCAACGCGGAACACTCTGCTGTAAGACCTGCGTTAATGACATTGCTGTTAAATAAGTACCTGAGTGCTTGGCAGTACATTTTTCTAGTTCTGCTGCACGGAATAAAAGCTCCATGCGGTCAATTTGTTCGGTACACTCATGGTCAATGATTTCCAATCGTTGAATTGCATCAGTTGCTAAATCGCGGCGCTTAAGTAGTAAGCGAGTCAATGTTCGGATTGTCGTTAAGGGTGTCCGTACCTCGTGCGCGAAGGCTTGAAGTAATTCCACATCTACGCGAGGTGTTGCGTGACTTAGTTCTAAATTATTATTTTGTGTAGAATTACGAATTTCTTCGTGGGATTCTGGTATGTGCTGCAACAGCAAGCGGCTAAAGTGCATTACTGTTCGGTAATCTGGCACTACTGGATAATATTGCTGAATAAGTTCATCTAAATGCAATACCGATTCAGAAGTTGTGAGTGCAGCTCTTGCTCTCAAAGCGTACCATGCCTGTTCCACGACTTCTGGTTCAAAAGAAAATAAAAATACTGGTACACCATAAGCATTTTCTGCGAGAACCATTGCCAAGCTAAATTGTGCAGTTAAAACAAGACAGAACTGTTCTCGTGCCAGTGGATCTCCAGAAATCAACGGTAACAAAACTCCTGGTTCTCTAGCTACTTGTGATTTTTGTACTGCAGTACTTAAACTTGATGGCAGTAATTGATGCTGCCAGGAATCTGCCGTAAAAGTCCAAGAAGGTAATTTGTTAACGAGTTGAGGATTGCTAATAACTGGTACGGGACCTGCCAATATTACTCCTTGAGTAGATAACTGGCAATTCTCATCAACGGTATGTTTAAGGTAGATTTGTTGCAGTAAGTTCTCCAATGCGGCGATCGCAACTCGCCATTGCTGCGCTGTCACATCTACTGCAGTGCTTCCTTCATGACTTGCAGACAATAAGCATGAATGACTACCATAGCCGTCGTGTTGTGTGTCATTACTGGCTAGTATCTCACTCAGTGTTGGTATTATCCATTTGCGCACCAGTACTCACCCCTTCAACTCATAATTTTTTAGTAGTGCTTCAATCTTGATGTCAATACATAAGATATCGAGATTTGGTCATCAATGACAGTCGTAGAACCGAACCCATAAGTCGCAATTTCCGTTGAGGGTAGCTGTATCTTTTCTTTAAGAGGTGAATAGTAAGCTTGAGCCAGCTTTAATTGCATTCATAAAATACAGAGTAGCTATCACACTTCGATTGCAGTTATCAGATCTTTTAGAAAACGAACTATAAAGTATACAAAGAGAAAACATAACAAGAGATGTAAATAAATGTTTTGGTATTTTTTTGCTGTGATTTTAAATATTTATCTAAAAATTACTAATTGTTTCCGATGTGTTTTTGATGGTATATCATTCTTGAGTTATAGATAACAATTATTGTTCTCTGCATTTAGCTATTTTTTAGAAGTAAGTTTTATAAATCAAATATAATTACTGTAATAGTTTTTAAAAACTTTTCTGGAATCATTAAATCTTCAGTATTGATAATATAAGATTTAATCTATATTAGTTTTTCGTATGTTCGTGTTATTTCCATAGGTTGATGCTATTTGTTTAATTAAACTGCTAAAAAATTAGGTATTAGAAAAGAAAATACTTGAAAACATAAGTAGGGTAGTAACAAATGGTTAATGACATAAAAAGACGTGCAATTGGTGTGTTTTCTAGCTATTTGGATGCAGAACAAGCAATCAGTGAACTGCGCGATCGCGGTTTTTCAATGGACAAAATTTCTATCATTGCCCGCGACGAAGCAACTCAAGACGAAATCGCAGGAATTGATGTTAACGATACCTTTGATAATAAATCAGGTGAAGGTGCAACAGCGGGAGCGCTGACAGGTGGTGTATTAGGAGGAATTACAGGCTTACTAGTTGGTTTGGGTAGTCTTGTCGTACCTGGTGTAGGTCCAGTATTATTTGCAGGAGAAGTCGCTTCAGCATTAACCGCAGCGATCGCTGGTGGCGCAGTTGGTGCAGTCACAGGTGGTTTACTTGGAGCATTGCTTGGCTTGGGTATTCCTGAAGAAAGAGCAAGAATTTATAATCAACGAGTCGCTAGTGGTGGTTATTTAGTCATTGTCGATGGCACTACACAAGACATCATCAACGCCGAATCAATTTTAATGAATCGCGGCATTCAAGAGTTTGGCATTTATGAAATTCCTGCAACTACTGGCATTCAAACTTCTCTTGCAGATGCAACAACTGAAGTAACTCATAGCACAGAATATAGCGGACCTACTACGAGTACTATTCCTAATAACGATCCCAATGTTGTCATTATCGATCGCCGCGAACAGATTTAGATGAAGTGGTAGAAACTATTTTGATGGCGCTCAAAACATCTACAAGTTGCTTGATATGAGTAAGAGAATGAGTCGCCATCAGTGAAATCCGAATTCGGCTTGTTGGTACTGTGGGAGGGCGAATTGCAGGAGCAAAAATACCAGCATCTTGTAAGTGACGAGCAGCAATTAAAGCATCAGCCGCAGTTGGTAATAATAAGCAAAGAATTGCAGAGTCAGAAGGTAATAATTTTAAGTGTGATAGTTGATGTATCAGTAATTTAAAATTGTCAATATTGCGCCATAATTGTTGACGCCGTTCGGGTTCTTGCTGAATAATTTGGATTGCTGCTAAAGCTGCTGCGGTATCTGCAGGTGACAGCGCAGTTGTATATATCCAACTAGGGGCGCGATTGCGTAAGAAATCAATTAAAGTTTTGGTTCCAGCAACATAACCACCTAAACTCCCTAAGGCTTTACTGAGTGTTCCAACCTGAATGAGTTGACGTTGCGTACAATCGAAGTGTTCTACACATCCAGCGCCACGTTTGCCCAATACGCCAGTAGCATGAGCTTCATCAACTAGCAGCATACAGTTGTAATGCTCAGCTAAATTCAGTAGCTCTGATAAAGGACATAAGTCACCATCCATACTAAAAACACTATCAGTCAAAATCAGACAGCGACGATAGCGATCGCGTTGTTGATCGAGATGAGTTTGGAGTGATACTAAATCGCAATGCGGATATTCAATCACAGTAGCACCGCTGAGAATTGCTCCATTTTTCAACGATGAGTGATTGTATTGATCCGATAAAATAAGATCGCGCTGACCGACTACTGCAGAAACAACGCCCAGATTTGCCAGATAACCCGAACTAAAGACTAACGCATCTTCGGTTTGCTTAAGAGATGCGATCGCACATTCTAACTCGCGGTGTAATTTGCGGTGTCCGCTGAGAAGTCGCGAACCTGTACTACCTGTACCATATTTTTGTGTAGCAGTGATTGCAGCTTGAATTAAGCGATCGTCACTGGATAATCCGAGGTAATCATTACTCGCAAAATTAATCAGCGATCGCCCATTTATTTGCACCATCGCCCCCGAACGTCCTTGAATTGTCTGCACAGTGCGATACCAATCGGCTTTGTGAATAGTTGCAAGCGATTGTTCAATCCAGTTGTAAGCGTCACTCGGCATTCTAATTAAGATTTTGATTACTATTGTTCATGGAGAGCAATTTGTCAACAATTTGCAATTCTCATTTCCTCATCCCTCACCCCTCGCTCCTCGCCCCTAAATTATATGCCCATCATTTCGGCTGAAAATCTTAGTAAAGTTTATCCTGTAGCCGTTAAAGAACCTGGACTGAAAGGAACAATACAACACTTTTTCCGCCGTACTTATCGCATGGTAGAAGCAGTGAAACAAGTTTCCTTTGATATTGAACCAGGAGAAGTTGTCGGTTTTTTAGGCGCAAATGGTGCAGGAAAAACCACTACCTTAAAAATGCTGACAGGTTTAATTCATCCTTCAGCTGGGCGCGTGCGAGTTGCTGGATACATTCCATTTCAGCGGAAACCAGGCTTTTTAAAACAGATCACGCTTGTAATGGGGCAAAAGCAACAGTTGATTTGGGATTTACCTGCATTAGATACTTTAAAGATCAATGCTGCTGTCTACAACCTCTCAGATAAAGACTATCGTCAGCGTGTCGGCGAACTTACTGAAATGCTTTCACTACAAGGTAAGTTGAACCAGCCAGTACGCAAGCTGTCGCTTGGAGAACGCATGAAAGCTGAACTGATGGCTGCATTACTCCATCAACCGCAAGTCCTCTTTTTAGACGAACCAACGCTAGGGCTTGATGTCAATGCTCAAGTAGGAGTACGTGAATTCTTACGCGAGTACAATAAGCGGTATGACGCCACAATTTTATTAACAAGTCACTATATGGCAGATATTAGTGCATTGTGCAAACGCGTGCTAGTTATCCACCAAGGAATGTTAATTTATGATGGCAGTTTAGAAGGACTGATCGATCAATTTGCCCCTTATCGCGAAGTACAAGTAGAACTCGCACAGCCTTTACCAGAAGCAAAGTTGATGCATTACGGCGAAATCAAATCTATAGAAGGACAATCTGCTCGTTTTTTAGTACAACGCGAAGCCTTAACTCGTACTGTTGCGCAAATCTTAGCAGAGTTGGAGGTGATTGACTTAACTGTCACCGATCCACCAGTGGAAGAAGTGATTGGTCGTGTCTTTAGTGCTGGTGGCGTGTTATGAATTCAATTATGAAAAAAGCGAGAGTTTTGCTGAGTGCATATTATGCATATATGCTCGAATACCGCGCAGAGTTATTTTTGTGGGCTTTGTCTGGTAGCTTGCCACTTATTTTAATGGGAGTATGGACAGAAGCTGCTCAAAGTGGGCAATTTGGATTGTCTCCAGAAGATTTTGCCCGTTACTTTCTCACTGTATTTGTTGTGAGACAGTTCACTGTTGTTTGGGTAATTTATGAATTTGAGAAAGAAGTTGTCGAAGGAAAACTTTCACCGCGTTTATTACAACCAATTGATCCTGTCTGGCATCATGTCGCCTCGCATCTTTCTGAGAGATTAGCACGTCTTCCATTTGCTTTAGCATTGGTAGGATTGTTTTTTATTCTTTACCCTCAAGCCGTTTGGATACCGAGTTTGAGTCACATCTTATTGTTTGCGATCGCAGTCATCTTTGCTTTTATTCTAAGATTTTTGATTCAATACACATTTGCACTCTTCGCATTTTGGACTGAAAGAGCTAATGCAATAGAAAACTTTTGGTTCTTATTTTATCTATTTTTTTCAGGTTTAATTGCTCCTTTAGACGTGTTTCCAGAAAATATTCGCAACGTCTTGCTTTGGACGCCTTTTCCGTATTTAATTGATTTTCCTGCATCACTACTCATTGGTTTACCTGTCAATATATTGCAGGGTATGCTAGTCACATTTGGTTGGATTGCCTTATTTTTTGTTATTAATCGCTGGTTGTGGCGACAAGGATTAAAACAATATTCAGGCATGGGTGCGTAATAATTGCACTTAAGTAGTATTCAAATAATTAATAGAAACTATTAACTATAAATTAACTAAAACTTAATCTTATATAGGTATTGTAGTTAGCTGTAATAACGTGAGTTTACAGTGCTATAGGACTTACGCAAAAACTCTCCTTATCTTTTCTTTCTTGGCGTCCGCAGAGAGTAAAAAAGCTACGCTAATGTGGCTCATATTTTCTTAATTTGCGTAAGTTCTAGCTATAACTCCACTTATTCTCACATCAGCTCGGTAACAGGGCAAGCAAGACAAGAGGAGAACTTAACGTGAGTAGTAAACGCAGCCTACGGCAGAAGTATTCCCGTATTGCCAGAGGAGGGGTATATGAGGAGAATACACGCCACAATCAGCAGTTTGATAGCGATGGCGAGCCGATCTGTAATCGTTCCAACAATCCTTGCTTTTCATCGATCCTGAACTCTCGCTTACAGCGTCGTCAAGTATTAAGAGGTACACTTGCAGCAGCTGTAACATCCATGTTTGCTGGTCCAGTCCTGAATGGGTTAAAAGCTCGTCCTGCGAATGCTAGCACTTCCATGATGGGGTTTAAAGCAGTTCCGATCAGCGAAGCCGATTCCATCGTGGTTCCAGAAGGGTACACCGCCCGCGTTCTCATACCCTGGGGAGAACCTATTAGCGGTAGTTTTCCCAGCTATAGTTTAAAGAACACTGGGGCAGAACAGGGAATGCAGGTAGGACAGCACCATGACGGTATGCATTTTTTCCCTATTGAAGGTAAGTCACCCTACGAAGGTAGCTCCGTTGATGGACTTTTAGTCGTCAACCACGAATATGTCGAGCCACGTTATACCCATGCAGCAGCGGTAGGGCAAGCATTAGGTCCTGATGATTTTCCCAAGAAAGAAGACGGAACCCGTGAAACAGATCAAGTGCTCAAAGAAATGAATGGTCATGGAGTGAGCATTACTCGGATATCTCGCCAGTCTGATGGTAGTTGGCGCGTAGTACGCGATCCGCGTAACCGCCGCATTACAGCCTTGACACCAATGGAAATTCGAGGACCTGTGCGAGGATCTGATTTAATTAAAACGAAGTATAGCCCAGATGGGACAAGAACTCGCGGCACAATCAATAACTGTGCCCACGGTGTTACTCCTTGGAATACCTATCTCACCTGTGAAGAAAACTGGGCTAGATATTTTCTCAACAATGATGAAGACGTTCCTCGCGATCACGAGCGTTACGGAGTTTCTACAGATGGCACTTCACGCTATGGCTGGGAATTGGCAGATAACAAAGCAGATGAGTATATTCGCTTTGGGGCTTCTGCAAGTGGTGCTAGTGCAACTGAGGACTATCGTAACGAGCCGAATACCTTTGGCTGGGTAGTAGAAATTGATCCTTTCAATCCAAACACTCCGGTAAAACATACTTACCTTGGGCGGTTTGCTCATGAGGGAGTTGTGTTTCAGCCACCTGTAGAAGGTCAACCCATTGTTTGCTATTCCGGTGATGATGCTCGGTTTGAGTACATTTACAAATACGTGTCAGCACAGCCCTATAACCAAGCAACAGCAAGCGGGGCTTTATTAGACGATGGAACGCTTTATGTAGCTCGGTTTAATGAAGACGGTACAGGGAACTGGCTCGCACTGAAGTTTGGCGAGAACGAACTCACTTCTGAAAATGGCTTCCAGGATCAGGCAGATGTTCTAGTTAATACGCGCACGGCTGCTGATTTTGTAGGTGCAACTAAGATGGATCGTCCTGAGTGGGGTGCAGTTGATCCTCGCAATGGAAATGTTTACTTTACACTAACCAACAACTCCAACCGCGAAAAAGACCAAGTGGATGCAGCAAATCCTCGCCCTGAGAACGATTGGGGACACATCATTCGCTGGAGTGAAGCTGGCAAGAACCCAACTGCTACCTCGTTTAAATGGGATATATTTGTGCTGTCTGGACCAGAAGATGACAGCCGCAAGCTATCTGGTCGTCCTCTCAATGCAGACAACATCTTCGTGAATCCGGATGGACTATGGTTTGATGCTGACGCTCGCCTTTGGATTCAGACTGACATTGGTGAAAGCTCTCAAAATCAGGGTGAGTTTGCTCAGTTTGGCAACAACCAAATGTTGGCGGCTGATGTAAATACTGGTGAAATTCGCCGCTTCTTGACTGGACCAATCGGTCAAGAAATCACGGGTGTGGTGACAACCCCTGACCAGCGTACAATGTTTATCAACGTTCAGCATCCAGGAGCGACCACTTCCGAAGAAGAATTCGCGGCAGGTAAAATCAACTCACGCTGGCCCAACAAAAACCCAGAAATCTATCCTCGTTCAGCGACGGTGGTTATCACTAAAGATGACGGTGGCGTCATTGGAACTTAGCGGTCTGTCAATTGTTAATTGTGGGGTACTCTACAATTAACAATTAAATTTAAGTGTTTTTTGAGGGATCAATGACCCCTCAAAAGTTATTGAAAAACCACTAGCCCTGTGAGGGTAAGTACCTTTAAGCAAATTCTAGCCAAACATACATTGTTCGCACAAATTTTTTAGAAATAAATCAACGTTAGTAACAACATCAACTGATGCTACCGAAGTGCGATCGCACAATTTAGTTGCTGCAACTGAGTTAACAGTAAGGTTGCGCGATAGTAAGTGAACTTTGATTTTTTCCAAGAACCTCCGTTTAACCGTACCAATATAGGGTTAGGCACAACCACAGGATGCTGAGTTTTCAGTGCTTGCAGCTGCACCAGTTAATGTGGGGTAGCCATCACGCTTCCACCAATCCAAGCCACCCATCAGTTCTTTGACCCTGAATCCAAGTTTGGTCATGGCTAGAGCGCCCTTGGTTGATGCGTTGCACCCAATTCCATCGCAGTATGTGACTACCAACGCAGATTTGTCTAGATGAGCTGTCGATTCCGAACTCATCTGGCGGTGGGGAATATTAATGGCGCTAGGGATGTGTTCTGTTTTGTACGCTTGCGGCGATCGCGCATCAATGACAATAACTTTCTCTTTACCTTCAAGCGCAACTTTCAAATCCCATGAGTCTATTTCGTAATTCAATTTGTTCTGATAGTGTTTCAACTGTTCTTCCACGCAGACCTCTCTGTTGTGCCCAACTATATAATTATTAGATAAAAACTTTCTGTATATTTTAGGTGATATCGAGATTTCTGGATGTTATGCTCAGTTGATTTGTGCCGCCGCGATCGCCAAAGGCATTATCGAGTGGTTTAGTCGTATCAGGGGTAAGTATGGTTACAACACAAGCATTAGCCGAACAAAGAGTTGTTCTTAAGAATATTAGTTGGCAAACATTTACAGCCATGCTGAATGAAATGGGCGAGAAGCGCAAAGTACGTTTGGCTTATATTGATGGAATATTAGAAATTATGACTCCACTAGGAGAGCATGAAAATACAAATAGGTTTATTGACGATCTAATTCGAGTATTAGCTGATGAACTCAATCTTAATCTCAAAAAGTTTGGTTCACTAACTCTCAAGCACGAAAATATGAGACGTGGAGCCGAACCGGACTCGTGTTATTACATTTCCAATGAATCGCGTGTGAGGAATAAACGTCATATTGATCTAACTATTGATCCACCTCCGGACTTGGTAGTAGAAATTGATATTACTAGTAGCTCAATTGATAAACTTTCGATTTATGCTGCTGTAGGTGTTCCAGAAATTTGGCGTTATGATGGGCGATCGCTACAAATTCTCGTATTATCTGAACCTAATTCGACATACACCCAAACACAAAAAAGTCCCACCTTTCCCCTACTCGATCCAGATTTAGTTCCGCAGCTAATTGCACAAAGTCTGATTGATGGTGAAACTAAAACTTTGCGTTCATTCCGCGCCTGGGTACGACAGCAACTAGAGCGAGCTTCAGAAGGTAGATAACTACAATTTACTAATGCAGTACCAATATTCTTTTAGTTGGAACTATCAGCAGCTAAACAACAAGTCGCACCACGCCTACGCCAATAGATTGGTTGGTTACTCCCAACTCATCTAAATAGATCTGTGTGACTCGTTGACTTACAAACAGGTCTTGATATTGTGGTGGTACGCCAGGATCTAAGCTTCTTTTCTTGAAAACTACCACTCCGCGCCAATCGTTAGCACAATCATAGCGAGAAAAGTACAGAAAAACGTCAGCGAAAAAGCACTGGTATATCCGAGTATCTTTTTGAAATTGTACTTCGACAAAGTAGATCGGTTGATCGCTTCAACCAGGAGCAGGAAGGAATAACCCATCAACTAATGTCGGCGAAGTTTCCTCGCCGCCCGTTGATATATCAATTCTAAAGGCAGTTTGTTTGACTTCACTCGAGATGAATTCGTAGATGTCACCCGTAGCAGCTGGTTGACCAATAAGTTCAAAAAAGATACTTGGAAAGTTTTGAAATAATTGATAGAAAATTGTGTCCGTTTTCACATTGAGGTGTTCTACTTCAAGTATTTCTTCATAGTAAGGGTGAACATTTCTTACATAATAATTGCCGGACTAATCAGCCGACATTTATAACAAAACTTAGAAAAGTGCGATCGCCTGACTCTACCACCAATCTTAGGTTAACGTTCCTACTCGCTGGACAATCCGGTGCAGCAGAATTGTTGTGCGGCATTCTCAGAGAGTCAATTACAGCACTGCTAGATCTTTAAAGCAGCGACGTGTCAACTCTAGTCGGGCGGCTGGATCTTTCTCGTTCCGAATATCGATGTTAGTGGCAAAAAAGTAAACATTCTCTCCTTTCTCCAAGTAACCGACATACCATCCGATTTTTGGTGTCACATCATCTGCAACACCGACCCAACCTGTCTTACCAGTGATTGTATAGTCTGGCGTTTTCTCCATAATCATGATGTCTTTGACAATAGAAAGCGATCGCTTAGAAAAAGGTAAGTCGTTTTTGTATAGGCGACGAAGAAACTGAATCTGCTCTTGAGGTGTAATTCGCAGCTCTCCCTGTAGCCAGAACTTATCAATATCATCGCTATCACCAATCTTTTGGTTGCCGTATCCAACTTGGTTCACCCATTGTTGCATTCGTTCATATCCTACTCGGCGGGCTAGAACTTGATAAAACCAGATAGCAGAGAGCTTGATTGCCTCTCTCATATTCAAATCTCGGTTCCACTCAGGAAATCTCGAAATTCCATCCCACGTAAGAACAGCGATTTCATCCGAAATGACTCTAGTTTCCAGCGAAATCAGAGAGTTAAGAATTTTGAATGTCGATGCAGGTAAAAAAGCTGTTGTATTGCGTTGTGGATTATGTTGAAAAACACGATCGTTGTTCGAGTCATAGATCATAATTGAACCCTCAACGCCCAAATCTTGAAAGTGTCGTCCAAAATTAATGCTTTGAGCGACGTTTACGACGGATGAAGTTTCAATTGCTGATTGTGTCATAGTTGATGCTGGTTGCATTGTTTGAAATAGGGTAAAAACAATGCAACTCAACGAAACAAGAGCAATACTTATAAAACGAACTACTCGGTTCATGACCCTCCGCAAGATAGTGAGTTCATAGGCAGCCTTGAACTACACTGACTAACTTTTGGATTTCAGAACTTGAGATGTAATAAATATTTAAGTTTTGAACAAAAGTAGATAAGCTCCAAATCACTGTCTCAATTGCTATGCAACATAACTATTAGTTAGACAGAATTTTTTTGTTTATGCATTCTATACGGCTAATAAGCATAAATCCATATATGTACACTCTGCTTTTAAACTCACATTTAAGTTTACTTTTATGTTTTGATTATTGACTGTCCAAGTTAGAAATGGTAGTTGTGTTGATTAAAATTGATCAACTAGACT
Organism: Gloeocapsopsis sp. IPPAS B-1203; assembly: GCF_002749975.1. Taxonomy (NCBI): domain Bacteria; kingdom Bacillati; phylum Cyanobacteriota; class Cyanophyceae; order Chroococcidiopsidales; family Chroococcidiopsidaceae; genus Gloeocapsopsis; species Gloeocapsopsis sp. IPPAS B-1203. The sequence continues at coordinate 69,959 of NZ_PEIG01000018.1, forward strand.
GCTATAAAGTTTTAATTTAAATAAAAAAGGTGGGTATTGCCCAGCATACAATCTCAACTAAACTATTTGAGCTATGTGATATAGAGTCTATTTGAGATCTTAAGGAGAGGCTGCAAGCCGCTTAAGCATCAGCCTGACAAAGCAGAGGTCGATCTTGGTGCTTGCATTCAGCACAGTCCGTTCAAAGTTCTTAACCAGGATTTTACACCGTTCCATCCACCCATTTGAGCGCTCAATGATCCACCTAGCTGCCACTGGAACAAACCCAGATTTCCCTTGCGCTGCCTTCTGTTGTTTTGTAAGTTTTGCCGACAATTCAGACCGGATTTTCGTCATGATCTGAGGATAAACCTGCTCCAATTGCGCTATCAAATATTCAGGATGATACCCGTGGTCAAGCAGGACTACCGTCTTAGGAATGTTAACAGGCTTTGACTTGAAATAATCGATGTTGAGGGTCAACATCTCAAGTAATCCTGCATCAACGGAACCAAATAGGGCAAACTCGATAATTTGCCAGCGATCGCGTTGTTAGCAGTAATTTTTTCCATTGGCAGTTCTATCGCAGTAATATTCATATCAATTGCACTCTCAAGACTTCCAGTTGCTAACTTCTCTGAGCTAAGGAACAGCATCTTTAGCTGTGTAACTGTGCGCTTTTTTAAAAAACACCTCACTATATTGCAAGATAACCCCTTAACCCCAAAATTCATCCAAGTTTACTTCTGCTATTTCTTGCTGCACTTCCTGAAAGTAGCTACTTTCAGTCAGCATTGCTACTTCTTTTTCCCGAGTTTTTTGGTCAATTTCAATCCTCAACTCTTCTAATTGTCGTCTCAGTTCATCTTCGCGACGTTTGCGGTCTGTAATGTCTTGCACAATGCCTTCGTAGTAGAGAACCTTACCACGGTTGTCTTTGACAGCACGAGCATCAATCTGTATCCAGATGATACTGCCATCTTTGCAATAGCAGCGGTATTCAAAATCCATTGCAGCATCCTGCTTTTCTAGCAATGTTTTGAATTCAAATCGTTTTTCTGGATCGACATAAAGCTGCGTGCCAATGTCGGTGATGCTTTCGAGCATCTCACTGGGAGAATCATAACCATAAATCTTTGCTAATGCTGGATTCACATTAATGAATCGACCTTCAGGGCTAGATTGAAAGATGCCTTCTAGAGCATTTTCAAAAATGCTGCGATAGTTTTCTTCGGCGATGCGTAACGATTCTTCGGAAGACTTACGATCGGTGATATCGCGCACCATAATCAATACTTCATCGTCTCCCAATACTAAAATTCGGACTTCTTCATCCTGGGCTTGATCGTTGATCGTGATGCGTTGCTCGTAAATCTGTAATTCACCTGTGGTTAAGGCTTGCTGGATGTAGTGCATTCGCTGGTTTGCCAAATCGGGCGGGAGTGATTCTTGCACAGTTCTACCAGGACTAAATTGTCTGACTCCGTGCACTCCCCGTAAGCGATCGCTACCGATGATCTCCAAATAAGTTCCATCTCCTTTGGCACGGATCATTAAATCAGGGATAGCCGTGACAATGGCGCGGTTCGTTGCTTCACTTTGTCGCAGTGCATCAAATGATTCCTTCAGTTGCTTTGCCATCGTGTTGAACGAACTTGCTAGCGTATCCAGTTCACTAATAGGACTAGGTTTCACATACTGATTGAGTTCGCCTTGAGCCAGCTTGTCGGAAGCGTGGGAGACTCGGTAAATTGGTTTTGTTACCCAACGAGAGGTGAAAATGCCGATTGCGATCGCCGAAGCCAACGTTCCTAAGCTCAACAACAAGGCATTACGGCGACTAGCGTTGATCTGTGCCATGAAATCTGATTCAGGAATAGTAAGAACCACCAACCAATCCAAATTGCTGTCTTGGAAGGGAACCACCTGGATGTATTGCCGTTCTCTATTCAGGTTGAAATCGAGTTGTTGAACAGATTGAATTTCGTTGAGATTGCTAAAACGACGATTGAGATCCTCGGCTGTGGCTCGAATGATGGAATTAGTGCTAGCAGTTGCCAATAGCCGCTCGCTTTTTTCTCCTTCTCCTGTTACCATCGATTCTACGGACGAGGTAGCAACCAATCGTCCCGATCGCTCCATAATAAATGCGCTCCCTGTCTTACCAAACTCTAGATTTTGCAAGAAAATACTCAATTGCGGCAAGAAAACGTCAGTTGCACAGACCCCAATCAGAGTGTTTGCTTGATCGTAGACCGGAGTACTTGCTGTCACCGTCGGAAACAGGGTAGAAAAGGCGAGGTAGATTTCACTCCAAACTTCCCCACCTGTTGCCTGTGCTGCCTGATACCAGGGGCGCACTCGCGGATCAAAAGGTTTATCGAAGTTGCCCATTGACACTGTGCGATTGCCTCGACCGTCGAAGCCGAAACCCTGGCGAATAAAGTTTGTATCAGAATTGCTCAATTGCAGGACAACCTCGGTGCTGTCTTGCTCGGCAAACCTCCTGACGCCAAAAAAGCCTCCCTGCTCATCCCCACAATACACAAAGCTCAGCGTTGGATAAATCTGCATTTGCTGCCAAAAGAGGTGTTCGCCTTTGGGGTTACTGACATTAATATCTCCTTGAGCAAAGGCAGTAGCATTCAAGCGATTGATTGCCTTCGGAATTTCAACATACGACTCTAGCCTTTCTGTAATTCGATGAGTGAGTTCGGCACGAAGTTGGCTCGCAACATCATTGACAGCCTGTTGTCCGCTGCGGTAAGCAATCCATCCCACCAACCCGAAGGCAGCAATAATTTGCAACACAAAGGGTACTACCAGGGTTGTGCGGAGGCGAAATTTACCTGGGAACTTGGCAGCCTTACCAGTCATTGATACCATCCCCACCCGCAATCCATTCCTGCAAGTTGCGTTCTGGTGTGGCTACATTAAACAAATGCAACCCAAAATCTTTTGACAGGTCTTCACAGACCTTAATTCCGCGCAGGCTGTTGCCCTTGGCATCCAGCGGTGGAGAGAAGGTGCCAATGCCCAATTTCCCAGGAGCGATCGCCGTAATGCCACCACCCACACCACTCTTAGCAGGTAATCCCACCCGATATGCCCACTCACCTGAGGCATCATACATACCGCAACTGAGCATCACACTAATCACATCTTGCACATAGCGTTCATCGATTGCTCGTTCTTTGGTTACAGGGTTGATGCCGCCATTTGCTAAAGTTGCTGCCAGCATTGCTAGATCTTTAGCATTCACCAAAATCGAACATTGCTGAAAGTAGAGATCCAATGTTTCATCAATTTTGTCGCTGACCATACCAAAGTTCAGCATTAAATATGCTATCGCCCGATTGCGATAGCCCGTTGCCTTTTCGGATAAAAAGACGGGTACGTTGATGTCATGCTCTCGTCCGGTGTAGCGTTTAAACATTTCCAATAATCGTTTCAAGCGTTCGGTGCCATTTTTCCCTTTGATCAGGTCAGTAGTGGCGATCGCTCCTGCATTGACCATCGGATTGTACGGACGATTGGTGAGTTCATCAAGCACGATCGCATTAAAGGCTTCTCCCGTCGGCTCCACACTCACTTTGCTGTTAACATACTCACGACCATGATCTTCTAATGCCAAGCCAAACACAAAGGCTTTGGAAATTGACTGAATCGTAAAGAGTTTCTCACAATCCCCCACTTCAAAAAGCTGCCCATCTTGTGTTACTACACATATGCCAAACCACTCTGGTTTCGCTGTAGCTAATTCAGGGATGTAATCGGCAACAGCACCCTCATTGAGCGAGCGATATTTTTCATATAAGTCATTGAGATAGTTGCGAAAGGGAGACGTAACGGCTGCGATCGAACTGGCAAGCGACTGCAAATCCCCTAAATTAGACATTACGCTTTTCCCTCCACAATCTGCTGTGCCACTTTGCGGAACTCTTGACTCACCGGATGTTCTGGATATTTCACACAAAACACGCCTTCACTGGCAAGCTGTACTATATCTTCCGACAAAGGAAACACCCCTGCCACTGTTTCGTTGTAAGTTTCTTCTACTTTCTGTTTCAGTGCTTCTATATTCAGCTTGCTGTACGCTTTATTGATTGCCAGCAACATTTTGCGAACTTTTAGTTGCCGTGCTACATCTATTGTGACTGCTGTGCCTTGGTAATCCTGCTTATCGGGGCGCAGAATCAGGATTAGCACGTGAGAGATAGCGATCGACAAAAAGGTTTCTTTGGATAAACCAGGATGAGTATCAATGAACAAATAGTCTAATTGCAATGCTTTAACTAAACTACGAAAGCCATCATTCATTAGCTTGACATCGTAGCCATCTTTTAAGATGCGGGCAATATCATCCGCTTTAACACTGGAAGGAACCAGATATAGCTTACTATTGCCACTCAGCCCCACATTGCTACTGATATCATAAGCTGCATCCTCGATCGCACTTTCTCCCCATAAGTAGTTATTCAAGGTTTTGCCCATCTGCTCTGGCTCTAGACAAAACAAACTATGAATCCCTGGCGAGGGAACATCTGTATCTACGACGCCCACACGGTTGCCTAACGCAGCAACTGTGGTTGATAAGTTAGCAGTAAAGTTAGACTTACCCGTCCCACCTCGATAAGAGTGGACTGAAATAACCTTCGGCATATACTTTCAGTATGTTGATACTAAATGTTGCTACTAAGAATATGTGAATCTTACTTGACAATCAACTTGATAAATTTTGACACCAGTGAAAGAGTTAAATTCTTAACATTCAGCTATTGCAAGAAAAAAATGTATTTTGTGTAACGGATGTATTGAAGTAGTTATGCATATCTGTAGTTCAGTTACTTCACTTACTCAATGCCAGATTCTATCGAAGTTTACTCAACAAAAACTAACGCTATTTCCCATAGAAATCACCTTCATATCAATACAGTTAAGATGACCATTTATTATACAGAAACTATTTGGATGTTATGTTATTATGAAGCTTTCTAAATATCACTCTATCTATAGAAAAAATCTTAAAAAACTTAAGAAAAAATCTTAAAAACTTACTGAAACTGAACTGCCATAAATTTTAATTTAAACAAATAAGGTGAGCAATGCTCACCATACATAAACTCGATTAAACCATTTGAGCTACGTGATATGGACTTGTTAATCGATCTAAATTGTTGCACCAACAAACTGAGTAAAAGGATTTCATGACGGCGTAAGTAGTTACGACTAGTTTCAATTCCTTGACGAGTGATGAGGTCAATTTCTCTGCGGAAAATAGTTTTTAACTCTGCTTCCATTTGGTCTAGACTACTGAAGGTGGGGTGAGCCTCTGAGTGAAATGGCACCATTACATCAATGTCACTGTCGGGGCGAAAGTCATCACGCAGAACCGAACCAAATAGGGCAAACTCGATAATTTGCCAGCGATCGCGTTGTTAGCAGCAATTTTTTCGATTGGCAGTTCTATGGTATTAACCATCATGTTAGTTTTGTCCCATAGCTTTTAGTTGCTAACTTATTCACGCTATTGTTATTGCTTCAGTCTTTCTACTCCTGTTTTGGCAAGTTCCAGCAAATCACTACTTCGATGATATTAGTATCCAACAAATACCTACCACTCATTGAGGTCTACCTGCTCGCAGTCTTGCTCAATTGCCTCGCGGATCGCCTGAAGATCATCAGAAGGAATTGAACCTGCAAAACGTAGCAATTGCTTTCCTGGAGTACCTCTAACTTCAGCTTTTACCAACGTCCGAGTGAACTCAAGTACCTGCCATTGTAAGTCCTGTGGCATAGCTCTTAAGTGTTCAATGACCTGATCGATGATAGAAATACTCATTTTGCTCTTTTTTCCACCATTCTATACTGCTAAGGAAAACCACCCCTTTATCTTCAGTTTGCCTATGTAGCAAACACACAACTTTATTAGTGAGGCGATCGCACCTCGTTTACAGAAAGTCCAATTCACTGTTGTAGTATTGCAATCAATTTGTTAATAACCTCATTTGTTTTTTCCAAAGTTAATGTTCCTGCTTTGTAAGCAATGATTTGTTCATTAGCAGTAAACACTCGGTTAGATTTAGCGTAACTGGTTTTACTTAGGCCACCCGTTTCAAAATTATCGTCTTCAATTAATGTTGTGTAGCTGTCGTTTACAGTTTGGCTGGTAATCAAGCAGAGAATCAAATCATTTCTGGTTAACTCAGCAACCACTAAAGCAGGTCGTCTTTTGGTACTGGTTAAATCTGAGAAGGGGAAAGGGACAACCACGACATCTCCTTTTACAAATGCTGCCATGCTTCATCCTCTTCTGGAGTCAACCAATCTTCTGCTAAAATTGGCTCACTCAATAGGCTAATCTCAAGCTGTTCTTGCTGAAGTTCTCTAAACTGAATAAACAGCAAAAAATCTAACACTTCTTTCAAGGTGGAATCGGATGCTTTTTCTATCTCTTTTAATAATTGCTCTTTGATGTTAATACTCATACTATCTTTTTTCAGTGGTGTTTCACAATTTAGTTTTACTCAATCAATCTAACTTTTTTTGTCTATATAATTAACTTGAAGGTAAAAGTGATTGTTTATTTTTTATGCTCTTTCAACCATTTTATAAGATCTAATAAACAAGGTACGTCATGCTCACTTTCATAATCTCAATTAAACTATTTAAACTAGGTGATATACACTTATTAATAGAGCGAGTTATTGCCCTAATAAACTGAAAAATAAATCGAATCGATAACAATACTAACTGGTTTTACTAAAGTGCGATCGCTTGATTTTGTCACCACTGCTAAGTTATTTAGTTAACCTGAGTTCGGGATAAGGAAAGGGACAGGTAGTAAGCTGAAAATAGCGTTAAATCCAGCAACCTGTCCTATGCTTAGTTTAGAATTAGAAGCTTTATTCTGCCATGTAGATGATTTCTGCCAAGGTTTTGAAGCACAATGGCACAAAAAGCTGTTAAATCAAGGACAAATCAAACGTCATCGGGCAAAAAGTCTATGTTTGAGTGAGATGATGACGATTTTGATTGCATTTGATCAGAATCAATCCCGAAATTTCAAGTTTTTTTATTTGAATCAAGTGAAACAATACTGGAGTAATGCGTTTCCTGGTCTTCCGAGTTATCAAAGATTTATCGAATGGATACCATCTACCTTGATACCGTTGTGTGCCTATCTAAAGCATTGTTTTGGAACTTGTACGGGGATCAGTTTTATCGATTCAACGAGCTTGAAGGTCTGTCACAATCGTCGGATTTCTAGGCATAAGGTATTTGAAGGTTTAGCTGCTCGTGGTAAAACTTCTGTGGACTGGTTTTATGGGTTCAAGCTTCATATTGTCGTCAATGAATTTGGTCAACTGTTAAATGTCACTCTCACTCCTGGTAACATTGATGACCGTCAACCAGTCACCGCTCTACTGAGTCAACTTCGAGGCAAAATTTTTGCCGATAGAGGTTATGTCTCTCAAAAACTCACTGCTCAACTTTTGCAATTCGGCATTCAATTTTTGGCAAAACCTCGTCGCAACATGAACAACAAGCTCATGCGTCTTCATGACAAACTGTTATCCCGTAAACGCTCGCTCATTGAGACCATTAACGATCAACTCAAGAATATTTCCCAAATTGAACATTCCAGGCACCGAAGCCCTGTTAATTTTTGCGTTAACGTTCTGTGTGGATTAATTGCTTATTGCCATCAACCTAAGAAACCTACCCTTCAGATGGACTGGCTTTTATCTCCAATAACTTAACCCGAACTCAGGTTAGTTATGAACTTTTGGCTCTTACAGATAACTATCGATGGTTGGCTCCAGTAAGGAATATGTTACGCTGCGCTTTTGAATATCAACAGGTAATCAGGCTACTGTCTCTACTAATGGCGTGCCTCAATGGAAGACTCATAACTTTAGACGCTCTCAATCAACCGTTGGACTGCACTAATAACCAACTCAGGTTGATCTAGTTGCACAAGATGTCCACTATTTTCTGCAATGATATGTTGGCTATTTGACGATAGTTTGGTCAAGTCTAATTGAAGCGATGCCCATTGCTGAAATCTTTCATCACTCATCTTTGAATCTTTAGAACCTTGGCTCAACACAATTAAAGGCAGGCTGCCCAGTGATGTAACTGATTGAACTTCCTCAAAGCTCTTTTTTATATTGGCAAGTTCACTGGATGCGGTTGCCCAATAGTCGGGACGGTAACAGAAGGATTTATAGGTATCAAATAAGGTTTGTACTGCCAGCGGATATTTTTGAATTTCTCGCTTAATGTCCTCAAGAATTGGTAACAGATTCATCTCCCCGATTAATCGCAGCACTCCAACTTGACTAACAACCCTTAAAACCTGATAAAGCCAAGACTGCATTTTTATGCGTCTCCACATTTCGGATGTCATCTGATTTTCATGGGAAGAATCGACTAACACTAATCCGACCACATCTTCTGGATATTGACTTGCATACAGCCGCATATTGACTCCACCCAATGAGTGACCAACTAAAATGTAGGGAGGATTAATTCCAGCCTTAGTCAAAAGTGAATGTAATTCATCAACGCTCTGCTGACTGGTGCGGGAGAGCCTGGGATTGGGATCGCTCCACCCCAACCCTGCTCGATCATAAGTGCAAACACGGGTAAATTTAGCAATTTCAGATGGAACCAAGCCCCATGCAATTGAGGAAGCACCACCACCAGCATCCATAACAACCGTTGGTGTACCTTGCCCAATACAGTTGAGATATAGACGAAATCCCCCAATATCCACAAGTGCACCCTGTGGAGGATGTCTGCGTCGATCCAAGGCTTCACTCACTGCTTGATAGAAAATCCCTGTAAGTAATGAGATTGCGGTAATACTTAGAGTAAGCATAGCCAAATTTTCCGTAATTGTCATAGCAAAATTTATAGATTCATACTGCTGCATTCAAGGTTATCTTTGCTACCAATTAGTTTGCGGCATCACTATTTATTAGACAGAAGCTTTCTATCTATCCTATATGGGATAATAAGCAAAAACTTTCTGGATATTATGATCAATAGTTATACTATCAAGAACCTTTCCCGATATCATTCTGTAGAAAAAGCCCTAAAAAACTGTGCTTCTAAGCTCGCTTTGAAATTTACTTTAATGATGGTCTTCTAGCTGGTAACAGTCCGAAATAAAAATAGTGTTTGTGTTGATTAAAACTTATGAAGTTGGACTGCTATAAAGTTTTAATTTAAATAAAAAAGGTGAGCATTGCCCACCTTATAAAATGTCGATTAAACCATTTGAGCTACATGATATGGACTTGTTAATCGATCTAGTTGTTGCAGTAACAAACTGAGGAATAAGCCGACATCGGTAACAACACCAACGGATTCTACTGAACCGCGATCGCTTAACTTTGTCACTACCGCTGGATTAATATCAACACACACCATCTTCACGCCTGCGGGTGTCATATTACCAACACCAATAGAATGCAACATTGAAGACAGCATTAAAATCATATCTGCGCCTTCTAGTAACTGCGCATATTCTTGTTGTGCTTTAATTAAATCCATCTGCGTATCGGGTAATGGTCCATCATCGCGGATTGAACCAGCAAGTGAAAATGGTACACCTGCACGCACGCACTCGTACATCACGCCACTATTTAATGCACCTTGTTCGACAGCTTTGGCAATATTGCCGTAACGACGAATCATGTTGATCACTTTCAAATGATGGCGGTGTCCGCCTCTTACTGCAACTCCGCGTTGCATATCGACACCCAAAGAAGTCCCCATCATGTTTTGTTCCATGTCGTGAACAGCGATCGCATTCCCACCGAGTAGTGCTTGCACGTAACCTTCACGAATCAATCGTGATAAATGTTCGCCACCGCCTGTATGAATCACCACAGGACCCGCTGTCACAACAACCTTACCACCTTGGTCGCGGATTTTCCGCAGTTCCCACGCGACTTGTTCAACAACCAATTCTACGCGACGTTCACTAGAAACTCCCGCAGACATAAAGCTGAATTCTTGGGCGTTGCGTTGTTCGCGTGATTCAGCTTTGCGGATGGTACGTATACCTTGAACATCAACAACAACTTGTTCATCAACTTCTAGATCGCGTAGCAGCTTACATCGTGCTAATAGTCCGTCAGCGGTTTGCTTGATTGCGATCGCCCCATCCATTCGTTGATTTTGTACTCTTATCCACTCACCATTAATCCGCACTTCTGTCGGATAAATCGTTGTAACGTAAAAGTCGTCTGGTGCAACTCCAGCTTGCAATACAGGCTCTAATTTAGCATCACGTTCATCGTGAGGAAGATCGACTGCACCCAAATCAATCAGTTGCGACAGAATACTTTCCATCACATCATGCGAAGGTGCCGAAACTTTCACCTCTGCGGTTGAGGTACTTTGTCGCTGTTCTCCCAAATTGAACTTGAGTACCTGAAAGCTACCGCTATTTTCAACAATTAAATCTAAAGCGCGGTTAATTAAACCAGTATCAAGTAAATGTCCTTCCAAGCGAATTGTCCGACTTTCTACCGACGCATTAGCCGTGACTTCGCTGCGCACAGGTTCAGTAACTCGCAATGTTAAGCACTTTGCTGCACCACCTGCTTTGAGAAATTCTGTTAGTGGTGTTTCAAGAACTTGGAATCCAGCTTTGGCGAGACGTTGTTTGAGATTGTCACTCGCCTTGTTCATAATCACAACCGAGTCAATATTGACAGCGTTACACGCAAAATTCACTGCATCGGCTTCAGCGATCGCAATTCGTTTTTCTGGTGCGACGCGCATTTCAATCATGCGGTTGGAATACGAATCAAATGCAGGTGGATAGTACAGCAAATAACCACCAGAAAGCGGACAAAAGCACGTATCCAAGTGATAAAAGCGCTCATCCATCAACCGGAGTGATATCACTTCGATGTCGAGCCACTTGGCAATATAAGGATGCGAGTCGAGTTCTGAACGAAAGCCATAACCCGCCCACAACCAGCGTCCTTCCCGATCTAGTAGTGCGTCTCCTGCGCCCTCAAATGGCAAGTCTTTTGGCAATTCATACACAGTATAGCCTTGCGACTCAAACCATTGTTTGAAGTATGGTTCTTCTCCCTGACGTTCTTTGTGGTAAAAGCGACTGAGAACAACGTTATCTCCTAACACAAGCCCCGCATTAGCCGTAAATACCATGTCAGGAACACCCTTTTGGGGTTGTACGAGGTCTACAATTGCATGATCTTTGATAACATGGTGCAGTTTTTGCCACTGATCGACAGCGCGATCGCGTGAAGACTTATGGATATTTCCTTCCATCCAAGGATTAATCACATAGTCTACGTCATAGTGGTCAGGAGGACACATGAGGAAGCGGATCGAAGAAGTCATAAAATAATGTCAGTGTGAATAAATTCCCAAGCTTTTATTTGGATACAGACTTTTGCTGCCCCAATTCTGTAGAACTCGCTACGATTTTGCCTCGCTTACTCCACAGAGGCTAGATCACTATTTTATATTTCCCTGTGCAACTTGACATAACAGCTTGTTGTGTCCTCAATCCTGGCACTTGTTGCGATCGCTCCCATAAACTCACAAGAAAAAGCAATATTAGTTAATAAAGATATTAGTGACTTACTCAGAGATTTAGGCATTGTTTTGAGACTTGAAAGTAAATCACATCTCCAGACAGATGTATTGCAGAAAACAAAAACACAAAATGTAAACGCAGCGTGCGATCGCCCCCATTGAGTCTGCTAAGTTAGTTAAGCTGGTTAACGTGAGAGCTGCTTTGTGATCCAGCACGAAGAGGCGCTTTCGTTATTTGCACTTTCGCTAGGCAGGATAAATGGAATAGAACTATGGCACTAATTGTCCAGAAATACGGTGGTACCTCGGTTGGTTCAGTTGAGCGGATTCAAGCAGTTGCTCAGCGCGTAATGCAAACAGTGCAAGCAGGAAACTCACTTGTTGTTGTTGTTTCTGCAATGGGTAAAACTACCGATGGTCTGGTCAAATTAGCCAATGCTATTTCCTCTAACCCTTGTCGCCGTGAAATGGATATGCTGCTTTCTACAGGCGAACAAGTATCAATTGCTCTCCTCAGCATGGCGTTGCAAGAGTTTGGACAACCCGCGGTTTCGCTGACTGGCGCACAAGTGGGAATTGTAACTGAAGCAGAACATACTCGCGCTCGGATTTTACAAATCAGTTCTCAGCGAATTGAAAAGTATCTTAAAGATAGCAAAGTCGTTGTTGTTGCTGGATTTCAAGGCATTAGTAGTACAACAGACTGGGAAATTACGACTTTAGGACGTGGCGGTTCAGATACTTCTGCTGTTGCTTTAGCAGCAGCACTCAAAGCAAATTGTTGTGAAATCTACACTGATGTACCAGGAATTTTAACGACAGATCCGCGCATTGTGCCAGAAGCACAGCTAATGACCGAAATTACCAGCGATGAAATGCTAGAACTCGCCAGCTTGGGTGCAAAAGTTCTGCATCCGCGTGCAGTAGAAATTGCCCGCAACTATGGTGTTGAATTAGTCGTACGCTCAAGTTGGAGCGATGAACCTGGCACAAAAGTGATCTCTCCTCAACCTCAGTCGCGATCGCTTGTTGGTTTAGAAATTACCAAACCAGTAGATGGCGTAGAATACGACACCAATCAAGCAAAAGTTGCTTTACTACGCGTCCCCGATCGCCCTGGTGTTGCAGCCCGCTTATTTGGAGAAATTGCCAGACAAAATTTAGATGTTGATTTGATTATTCAATCTATTCACGAAAGTAACACAAACGACATTGCATTTACTGTCACAACACCAATTCTCAAGCGAGCAGAAGCTGTAGCACAGGCGATCGCACCAGTTTTGCGCTCGCACAACGCCTCTCAAGAAGAAGCGGAAGTCATGGTGCAACAACAAATTGCCAAAGTCAGCATCGTCGGTGCAGGTATGATTGGGCGTCCTGGTGTTGCGGCTCAAATGTTTGCTACGCTCTCAGATGCAGGAGTCAATATTCAAATGATTTCTACCTCTGAAGTCAAGGTTAGCTGTGTGATTGATGCAGAAGATTGCGATCGCGCTATTGATGTTTTATGTCGCACTTTTGAAGTTAATAGACAGGAAGCACTGGGCAAAAACGAACTACCCATTCAAAATCACACACCTCCTGTGCGAGGTGTTGCTTTAGATCTTAAGCAAGCGCGACTTGCAATTCGCCAAGTCCACGATCGCCCAGGAACAGCCGCTAAGTTGTTTGGACTTTTAGCGCAACATAACATCAGTGTAGATATGATTATTCAGTCACAGCGTTGTCGTGTTGTTGATGGTATCCCGAAACGCGATATAGCCTTTACTGTGGCACAAATTGATGCCGAAGAAGCCCGTCGAGTGTTAGCAGAAGCTGCAACAGAGTTTGGTTGGGGTGAAGTTGTTGTTGATAGTGCGATCGCTAAAGTGAGTATCGTAGGTGCTGGAATGGTAGGACAACCAGGTGTTGCAGCACGGATGTTTGAAGCACTAGCTCAACACAAAATAAATATTCAAATGATTACCACATCAGAAATCAAAATCAGCTGTGTTGTAGCACAAGAACAAGGCATTCTTGCTTTAAAAGCAATTCATACAGCTTTTGAACTAGGAAGCGGTCAACAAATTCAAGTGCCAGCGTAATCATAAGTATATAGTGAGGTAGGCAGCTTGCCTGCCCCTGCCTTATCAACAATAAAGCGGTCTACCTTTTAGGAAACCGCTGCTAACTTACTATTCATTTTTTAAGAACTCTTTACAGAGCAACAAAACCATAAATTAAGTTACTGACAACTGAGAGTGCTAATGCGCCAATCAATGCGCTCCAAATTCCTGCACGTAAGCGAAAGCCACTTACGAAAGAAGCTGCTAATGCTAAACTCACAGCACCAATAATAAAAGTGAACACACCAGATAATAAGCCGAACGTCACCACATTAGGAATAAAAAACACGGCTTTTAATATGGGATTGACTACAGCTGCAACAATGCCTAAAACAGCAGCTGAAATAAATGCTTTAGGAGTGCTATCAACCTCTACCCCTACTGGCAGTTGTGTAACAAGTAACAAGCTTGATGCACTGACTAACCATGCAATTAATAACTCTACCAACATAGACTACATCCTTTGCTTAAATTATTGATTTATCAAAAATTCATTACTGCCAGTAAAGTAACTTAAGCAAAAGAAAGTATACATCTATAGATTGGCAGAAATTACTGTTTTCGGTAACTAAGCGTTACTGTTTATGGAACTGCAGGTGTTGCATTAGGAGGAATGGGAGATTGATTAGGAGCAGGTGCAGGAGGAATTGTAGGAATTGGAGCGTTGAGGTTATTTTGTGGATCTGGTGAAGGTGTAATTCCAGGAACAACAGGAATAGGACTGACACCTTGATTAGCATCGCCTGGTAGAGTTGCTAAAGCCACGCGATCGCCACCGACAGCTCGTAGCAAATCGAGTACTTGAATCACTTCATTGTAACTTGCGGTGCGCGAAGCATTTAATACCATAATTCCTTCAGGATTTGCCTGACGATAAGCTTGCAATCGTTGCGTCAGTTCATCTCGCGATACGGCATCTTGCTCTACATAAGTTTGCCCAATTCCATCCAACGTTACAATTAAAGTCTGGCGAATTTCTGGTGGTGTACCAGTACTTGCTCTCGGTAAGTCTACATTAATAGCTTGCTGTCGAGTAAATTGCAACGCAGCTAGCAGGAAAAATGTCAAGATACAAAAAATGACATCAATCAGAGGAATGATTTGAACCTGAACTTCTTCAATTGGAGAATGTAAATTGATTTTCATGTTGAATTGACATTAGCAGATAACAAGTTGTTTTGAGCTTAACTTGCAAGTTAATGTGTGAGGATGAAGCTCAGTGATACTCAGCAATACTTACTATTCAAAGTTTTGAGTTTTGTTCGCATTCGCGTGCCAGATGGCACTATTTTGAGTTAACCCAATAGAGTTTTGAATTTTTAAGTTAACTTCATTCATGATTCATAACTCTACCCAGCGGTAATGTATTCTGACTACATTGTTTAGCTTACAGTGGCGATGTATCTGGACCTTTCTTCTCAGAACGTGGTGGAATGCGGAAAGTTTCAGTTGTATCTCGCTGTACAATATTTGTCCGAGGTGCAGTGCTCTGAGGATCAGGCACGTTGTCACCCCAATTCTGACGATATAAAACTTCCAACTCACTTCCTGCTCTACGGAAAACTTTGACTTGGTTGACAACAAAAGCTTGAAACAACCGATAGAATGCTAGGCTAATAATTGCAACAACAAGACCTGCTGCAGTACTAATCAGCGATTCACCAATCCCTAGCGTTACTCCCGCCGCAGAAGCTGTTCCGAGATCGCCAAGACGAATATTTCTCAAAGATCGGATCAAACCTAGTACGGTTCCTAGTAAACCAAGTAAGGGAGCTAATGCAATAACTGCTTCAAGGATTTTTTCTCCTTGCCGCATGGCTGCTAATTCGTCCTCAGCAGTTGCTTCTAATGCTAGTCGGAAGAGATCAGGATCAGGTCTAGACAAACGCAACGGAGCATAAAGAAACCGCCCGATAGGTTGATCTGTGGCTCTTTTAGCAAGCTGTGTAGCTCCTGCCCAATTATCACGAGCTGCATAAAGGATGCGATTTACAATTTCTCGTTCTTGGTTCAAAATTCTAAACCAAAACCACAAGCGTTCAATAATGACACTCAAAGACAAAATCGAGAGTGCCAGCAATGGTAGCATTGCTGGTCCACCATTTCTAAATATTTCTATGACATCCACCGTTCTTACATACCTCCGTTCACTAGACTTTTTGGCAAAGACCTCATTGTACAAGTCGCGTAATCATATGTTATGCTCGACGCGTGAATTGCGCGTCATTTTGCTTAACAGACATTAGCTAGAGTTTACGAGCAAATGCTGATTTCTCTTCAACAGCATAGTTTACATTGTTTGTTTATTAAGGGAACCCATCGGCTGCATCCTTATTGTGAAACAGATAGCTAGCACTTAAGCACAATCTTGCAAAGAGTTTTAGGTGATTAACTGTAGAAACTAACAAATTATTTCAGTTTCAGCCACACCTATCTTTGGACAGGTATCCAGAAAAGTTACCTGTAGAATTTTCCAAACAAAAAGCAGACGGTTATTTCTACCAGAAGTTTACCCAGATGTCTGTCACGATAAAAGTAAGTGTAGGGTAATCTCAATTAACTATGAACTTTAGCATTCAAGCGGTTTATAACTGGTATCGCAATCTTTTGCGTAACCCTAAGTACCGTTGGTGGGTTGTGTTAGGAACAGCATTTTATTTCTTGCTACCGTTTGACGTTGCACCAGATTTTCTGCCAGTTGTAGGACAAATAGATGATGTCTTTTTGATATCACTGCTCGTTGCAGAAATTTCTCAAATCCTGATTGAAGGTGTCAAAGCGCGTAAAGTAAATACGGAATACAATCAAGCTGCTGATGATGGAAATGTAAGCTCCGCAGCAAGTACTATCGATGTTGATGCTGTATCAGTTAAATAGCGACTATTATTCCCTCCTTTATCGTTTGTTAACTGCACAAGATAGCAGGAGGGTGTCTTGAATTTATCGAAAATCAATATCTACATTTGAATTTTATGAACTGCTATCGTTAAATATCTTCTCAGGTTGTGTATTCTCTATAACAAAAGCTATTTTGTCGTGATGGCTTCGCGCTGTTAATATAAATACTGAAGATATGCGATACAAGTTCTGTCTAAGGCGAGTTCAGCAAGGAATATATGGATTCAGATCGCCCATCCACACCTCCTGAGGATCAATTTGATTCTGAAGCTATACCAACATTGCAAAGAAAGACTATCCATCCAGATAGCCTTAAGTTTATGGATATGGCAAAAGACCTCCTAGATAAGCCAGAAATCAAGCAAGCAATGACTGACGAACAACAAAAGCATGAAGAATAGGGCAGGGGGTAGTTTTCCCACTACCCATGTAGATATTTACTGGTTCAGTACCCAGTGAACTAAAGTACGAACACCATAGCCTGTTGCGCCAGGATTGCTACAGCCATTTTCTTTATCTGTCCAAACGGGACCGGCAATATCCAGATGCGCCCAAGAAGTTTCTTTAACAAACTGCTTGAGAAATAATGCAGCTGTAATCGAGCCACCGCCACGCGGTCCTGTATTCTTAAAATCAGCAATTCCAGATTTTAGTCCTTCAAAGTATTTTTCTTCAAAAGGCATCCGCCAAAGTTTTTCGCCGGCGGCTTCGGAAGCTTGGGCAAGCTGATGTGCTAGTTCATCATCAGGAGAGAATAAGCCGGCAATTTCGTCACCTAGAGCAATAATGCAAGCACCTGTGAGAGTTGCTAAATCAACAATTGCATCGACACCCAACTTCTCCGCAAACACTAGTGCATCTGCTAGGGTTAATCGACCTTCAGCATCGGTGTTGTTGACTTCGATTGTTTTACCATTAGAAGCCTTCAGAATATCTCCAGGATGCATTGCTCGACCACTAATCATATTCTCGGTAGCCGCACTGATAAAGTGAACTTCGACATCTGGCTTGAGTTGGGCGATCGCTTTGGCAGCACCTAACGTAGCACCAGCACCTCCCATATCCATTTTCATCATCTCAATGCTGCTACCCGCACCAGCTTTGATATTTAAGCCCCCAGAATCAAACGTTAAACCTTTACCAATAATTGCTAGCTTACGCTTGGGAGTGCCTTCGGGTTTGTAAGTCAGGTGAATAAACTTAGGCGGTAAATCAGAAGCTTGGGCAACGCCTAAAAAAGCTCCCATGCCAAGTTTTTCACACTCCTCACGTTCGAGAACTTCTAGTTGTAAGCCATGATCGTCGGCTATTTTCTGTGCAGTTTCTGCCAGTGTAATCGGTGTCACTGCGTTGGGTGGGGCTGCAACTAATTCTCTTGCTAAGTTAACTCCAGTACAAATTGAGTTGGCACGGGCGATCGCTTCTTCTTGCCCTGCAAATCCAATTAAATCGACTCGTTCGACTGTGAAGCCTTTCTCTTCAGGTTCAGATTTAAAGCGATTATCTTGATACGAAGCTAGTTGAATACCTTCGGCGATCGCTTGTGTTGTTGCCGCAGGGTCATTATCTACTGTTGGTAGACTTACCCCCACAATTTTGCATTTCTCCTTCTTCGCTAATCGAGCAACAGTAGCAGCTGCACGTCGCAAAATGTCTAATTTCAGTGCTTCTTGATTACCTAGCCCGATCAGAAACACTTTACGTACAGAACTACCACTACCAATGCGCGTAACAGCGCTACTGCCTTCTTTGCCTTTGAATTCTGTCTCATCAACGATTTCTTTGATGGCACCAGCAAACTTTTCATCAAGCTGGACGACACTACTGCTCAATTCAGTCTCTTCAAATAAGCCAATAGCAAGACCATCCCCAGTCCAATCTAGAAGTGGGGTATCAATTGCTCGAATTTCCATTTCTATATCTGTGATTAAAGCTTCTTGTACCAGTATCGCGCAAATTCTCACGAACAGGGGTTAGAGAGTTAAAGAAGCAGAGGTGTAGAGGATAATATAGAACTACGAATTAGTACTTCGCAAAGTAGCTATGAATTTTGAATGATAAATTATAAACGTAGTCACCTCAAAATGCATAACTCAACACTCAAAACTAATCACTAGCTACTAGTCTCTTATTATGGTCGCTTCGCCATTGTGTAATTCTGGAGTCGTAGCGATGTTAATTATTGTCTCGTCGCCCTTATGATTGTTGTGTGCTGGTTCGACATTCACAAATAAAGCTTGTAATCGCATTCGCTCAATATAAGGCCAGCCTCCTTGAGATTCAATATCTTTCAGCAACGTGTATAGTGCTTGACGATTGTCTGGCAAAGATGCTTGAAAAAGTCCATCACGAATTTCTTGATGTAGCCCCTCTAGCTGCCGTAGTAGAGATAAAAGTGCAATATTATTGCCTTGACAATTTTCTGCCAAGGTACGGATGGCATTCACAATTGATTGCAGTTCAGCCTGCTGATTGTCCTGACTCAAACTTAATGTTCCTTTTCAATAGGTTGCTGACATGTAATTTCTTGCATTACTGACTATGCGATACAGTATCGCAATCTCAGGCAAAACATAGATTAGTTTAGAGTAGATTAACCAGGCAAGTAGTTAAACATAGTACAATCTTTTCTCTAGATGAGAACATCTCAGTTGTACCAACGATACCAATTTAACTCTGATCAAGGATTTTTTAGTCAAGAGATAGCTGTTACTTTATCTTTTATCTGCAAATATACTACACATTTCGTGCATTTAGTCAAATGAAGTTAACAATAAATAAGATACAGCAGATTACTTACTTTGTAGCTGATTGATTTTTATTAAAATCAGTACTAATACGTCAAATCCTTAACAGGATTGTCTTAGTTTGTGTCATCTTCACTGTATTGGCGACAACGCCGTGTAAAATTTTGTATTGGGATCTGGGCTGATCCATTCTGCAAACCATCAGACCTGAGCTAAATCCCAGCGGTTCAATGAACCTCCAAAGATAGTTCTATAGGTACAAGTAAAATGCTATTTACCCCCTATACATTCCAACCGAGGACGAGCATTGAAGCGCGGTCTATCGCTGTAATGACTGTCATGCCGTTGTGCTATAGCTTTTGGTAAAACAAGCTGATATACGCCTATATTCAATTCTATTGGCAGATTATGTTTGCAGTTTGCAGGTTAAATACGAAGTTAAAAGATTGAGGTTGACCATGAGGTATCGCGCTCTAATTATTGCATTCATAGCATTGTGCTTGGGTGTACTAACCGCTTGTAGTGAGGGTCCTGCATCTGCTAGTAGTAGAGATGTACTCACCTATGACCAGATCAGAGGTACTGGTTTGGCTAACAAATGTCCACAACTTTCAGAAACAACGCGTGGTTCCATTGCAATTGATCCTAATCAGTCATACAGAATAGTTGAGTTGTGCTTGGAACCAACCACCTTCTTTGTTAAAGAAGAACCCACAAACAAACGTCAAAAACCAGAATATATTGCTGGTAAATTATTAACTCGTTACACTTCTACAATCGATCAGGTACAAGGCAAGCTCAACATAAATAATGATGGCAGCCTAACCTTTGTGGAAGAAGACGGGCTTGACTTCCAAGCAATCACGGTACAACTTCCTGGTGGTGAGCGAGTTCCTTTCTTGTTCACAATCAAAGATCTAGTTGCTCAAACCCAACCAGGACTAACTAGCATTAACACATCTACTGATTTTGAAGGTGATTTTAAAGTACCTTCTTACCGCTCTGCAGCCTTCCTCGATCCTAAAGGTCGCGGTGGTATAACCGGTTATGACAATGCAGTTGCACTTCCTGCTCAAGCAGATAGTGAAGAACTCGTTAGAGCAAACCGCAAGCAAACTCCCAACTTGAAAGGAGAAATTTCTCTACAAGTTGCTAAGGTAGATAGCAGCACAGGTGAAGTTGCAGGTACTTTTGAAAGCGAACAGCCATCTGATACGGATTTGGGTGCGCGTGAAGCGCTGGATGTCAAGATTCGTGGTCTGTTCTATGCTCGGATTGAACCCACGAGAGCGTAGCATAGATGTTAGTGTGGCAGGAGATAGTGAAGGATACAGCAAGATGTCTAAACACATCTCGTTCTTTTCATCTCCTTCCTTTTAGGTAGCAAATTGTGTAACAGTGTCATTAGAAATTTTCTTAAGAGAGCAGTTAGTCTCTCTTTTTTATTGACCGTTGCTGTTGAGAAGTAGCAAAATATCAAGTGTTGTTACAGAAACATCAGTAACGGAATAAATATTAAGCTCAATGATATTAACTATTTTTAATATTAATAGGCAATCTAGTACTGATATTAGTTACTAATAGAATATGTCACAGAAAAGTCAATAACTTTAACCTCTAGCTGAACCCTACAACTAAAAGTAAGAAACTTGAATTAAGGATGTTGGAAGTTTCATTTTCATAATTCTATTTGTGATGGGTTAACTGTCATGCATGCTTACTAATTGCTAATAGTGTCATCATAATTTAGTTGTTTACTGCATGGAGCTTGGTATAAATTCAATTTCACATCTCAAGTTTCAAATTCAAGCACAAAATCCTTGCTTACGGGTTTTTGAGGAGAACCTCAATCAGAGTCAAGAAAATTCAGTGTTATTTCGGTGGTATCAAAACAGGAAAAATTAATACTCTAATTAGTCAGCAGCGAGCAATCTCAGTTGCAGATATCAAGTCTATCTAGTTACGTGTATTGGCTAAATTGAGCGTTGAATGATGTTTCTTAGCTTGTTTTGTCTGTTTATCACAATGCATAGTCATGCTACTCATTACCCCAGCAATCAACAAGAAACAGTTGCGCGACGCAGTAGTAACGCCTCTGTTGTCATTCAATTATTACTATAATCATGGTGCTAAGTTATACCGTAAATCCGAAGGAATTGAAGCAGGCAAGTGCAAATCTACTGCGAGATTACGAGCAAGGGCGCTCTCAAACTATCCGCAACCAACTCGTCACCCTGAATTTGGGATTAGCAAGAAAAGAGGCACACTACTGGAGCAATCAATGCACAGAAAGTTATGAAGACTTACTACAAGTTGGCTGCATTGGGTTAATTCGGGCAGTTGAACGCTTTGAATTATCTAAGGGTCATGCCTTTAGTTCTTTTGCAGTTCCTTATATTCGGGGAGAAATTCAGCACTACCTACGAGATAAAGGTGTGATGGTGCGAATTCCGCGCCGTTGGTTAGCTTTACAGCAGCAAGCAGTAGGAGTGTCACAGGAACTACGCCAGAAATATAACCGCCAACCATCAGATGCTGAAATTGCCGCAGCACTAAACGTATCACTTGAGGAATGGCAAGAAGTTAAACTGGCGTGGCTGAATCGCGCTCCCTTGAGCTTAGATATGCCTGTTCAGGAATCTGAAGAAGGGACAACCTGTTTAGGAGAAATAGTTCCCGATCAAGATTATCGTAGCTTTCAACTTGCACAAGATGACCGCATTCGCTTACAACAATCTTTGTATCAGTTAGAGAAACGCACTCACGAAATCTTGAAATTTGTGTTTTTATATGACTTAACACAAAAAGAAGTGGCAGAACACTTGGGCATTAGCGTGGTTACAGTTTCGCGTCGTGTGAAAAAAGGACTCGATTGTTTGAAGCAGTTAATGGTTGGTACAGAAGATTAAATTGTCTTTAGACGACTCGAAAACTACTGTCACTTAATTAATCTAGGTTATAAAAGTACCAGAACTCTGGGATTGAGATGTTGGAAGATAGCGGATTGGAAGGAAATTCTGAGAGTAATAAAAGTTTTAGAGTAAGGGCAATGCGCCAGCTTTCCGCGATCGCATTTGTCGGCACCATCTTGTTGCCAATCGCGAGTTGTGGCAATAGTGGCGAAGATACTAACTCTACAGCATCACTGCCACAAGAAGCACCTGCACCTGCAGCGGAACCTTTCACTAAACCAACAGTTGCTCCACAATCACCAACTGTTGTCGTTCCTTCTCCTGTGCTTATTCAACCAACCAACGGCAATCAACGTGCCCAGCAAGTCCAAACTGGTAGAGAAGACCCTTTTGCTGGACTGTTTTTGCGAACAGCACCTAGAACTTCACAAGTCGCATCACAACCATCTACTCCTAGTAGTACGCCAGCACCATCTCCACCGCCACCCTCTCCGGCAAGTAATGGTGGTAGTGCAGGCTCAGAGCAAAATGCAGCGCCTAATGGTGGCTCACAGCCTGGAGGTGGCGCAAATAGCAATGGTAATAATGGTAGTCCTCCTATTGCTCAAGAGGATGGTATTCCTTTCCCACCACCAGATGAAGGTTCTTTTCCACCACCTTTACCGTCAATTCCAGAGCCTGAGTTAGCGAGAAAGGTTGCAGTTTCTGGCGTTGTTCAAATCGGCGAACAGTTGCAGGCAATTGTTCAAGTACCTAATGAAGGAACTAGCCGCTACGTGCGTGTGGGACAACGGCTTTCCAACGGAGAAATCCTCGTCAAACGAATTGAGATGAGTCCTGGTATTGAACCTGTGGTCATTTTGGAACAATATGGTGTTGAAGTATCTAAAGCGATCGGCGAGCAAACCGCAGAATCAGATGCAACAGACACAACAACACCCAGTCCCACGCCACCACCACCGGAAGCAGAAGTAGAAGAACCTGAAGAACCAGTTCCATCTCCAGAAGTGACGTCACCTGCACCTCCAGTAGGTACGCCTGTACCCGTCCCAGTTGCCCCACCTACAGTTCCTAATGCTACTCCGATACCATCACCTCCACCTTTTACACCTGGTCCAGGAGAGTTTTAATTATGCAAATGAGTCAAAATCAATTCAAGGATGAAGTTGAGTTTCCTGGCTTGCCATTAGCGGTTTACCGAGAAATCGCCGCGCATCTACAGCAGGTGGATGGAGTCGAAGCAGGGCTATATCCTGCTGCTCATCAACAGTTTGACTACAGCTATAGTCAAATTGGCGGTTTGTGGATTCAGTACGATCAACACGCTGACTTGATAAGTCGCGAACGAGTTGCTCAAATTTTGGCATACTATCAGAATTGTTACGGCGCATTCAGAAAACTGAATTCTGCAACTGAGTAGTCAGATTTTCTGCCGCGACACGTAACTGCAAAACGCAATTGATGTGAGCATTTGATGGGCGAAATTCAAGCACTACGAGGGACACGAGACATTCTGCCAGAGGAAGTTGGATATTGGCAGCAGGTAGAAACTAGGGCGCGGGATATTCTTTTCAAAGCAGCATATCGCGAAATTCGTACTCCGATTTTTGAGCAAACTGAGCTATTTGAGCGAGGTATTGGGGAAGCTACCGATGTAGTAGGTAAAGAAATGTATACGTTTTGCGATCGCGGCGATCGCTCGATTACGTTACGCCCTGAAGGAACCGCTGGTGTAGTGCGATCGCTTATTGAACATAGTTTGTATACACAAGGTGGCGTACAGCGGTTGTGGTACACCGGACCAATGTTTCGCTACGAACGTCCGCAAGCCGGACGACAGCGGCAATTTCATCAATTGGGCGTAGAAGTTTTAGGAAGTGCCGACCCCAGAGCAGATGTAGAAGTTATTGCGATCGCTACAAATATCCTGCAAGCTTTAGGATTAAAAAATCTCCACCTTGATATCAATTCAGTCGGTAATCTTGAAGATCGCAACTTGTATCGCCAAGCGCTGATAAACTACTTAACACCGTACAAAGATGAACTCGATCCTGATTCACAGGATCGTTTAAGTCGCAATCCATTACGAATTCTCGATAGTAAAGACAAACGCACGCAAGAAATTGCCCAAAATGCACCGAGTATTTTAGATCATCTGGGGACATACTCGCGTCAGCACTTCGATCAAGTACAGCAGTTGCTTACCGACTTAGGCATTAGCTATCAACTCAACCCGCGCTTGGTACGCGGACTCGATTACTACACGCACACAGCGTTTGAAATTCAATCGGATGACTTGGGTGCGCAAGCAACAGTTTGTGGTGGTGGGCGTTATGATGGTTTAGTCGCGCAGTTGGGTGGTCCAGAAACTCCTGCAGTTGGTTGGGCAATTGGTTTAGAACGCTTAATTTTATTGTTGCAACAGCTACAGGAATCTGCTGCACCGAGCGTAGATTTTTATGTTGTTTCGCGCGGGGATACAGCCCAAGCACAGGCGCTTGTTTTAGCTCAGAAGTTGCGGCAAGCAGGGTTTAGTGTAGATTTAGACTTGAGCGGGAGTGCTTTTAAAAAACAATTTGCCAGGGCAGATCGCAGTGGGGCAATCGCGTGTCTGATTTTAGGAGACGAAGAAGCCGCAAACCAAACAGTGAAACTTAAGTGGATGGCATCAAAAGAACAAAGTGCAATTCCACAAGCTGAATTACTTGCAAATATTGAGCAACTGCGAAGCCAATTTCAGAGGGGCGAGTGAAATTGTTAGGCTTCCTAAGCTATTGCCGTGTTGGTTAGGTGATATTTGAAAGTAATCGGTGGGGGCGATCGCAGATAATATGAGTTGTTAGTTTGGGGCAATAAGGTATGACCGCTCCTTACACTGGAGGATGTCAGTGCGGGCAAATTCGATACGAGATCTGGGCTGAACCTTTAACGCTTTATGCTTGTCACTGCAAAGAATGTCAAAAGCAATCTTCGAGTGCTTTTGGTATGTCAATGTCTGTTCCCCGCGATGCAGTTGTCATCCTCCAAGGACAACCAAAACAATGGCAGCGAGTCGCTGATAGCGGACGTGAAGTAACTTGCTTATTTTGTGAGGAGTGCGGGACAAGATTATTCCATAACCCTGCCCGAAACTCCAAAATTATCAATGTTAAACCTGGAACATTGGATGATACAAGTTGGCTCAAGCCTGTTGGCAACTTGTGGACTCAAAGTGTTCAAAAATGGGTCATCATGAATGAACAAATGTTGAACTACGAGGCGCAACCGAGCGACTTTAGCCAACTATTTGAGCAATTTCAAATTGAGTAACACGCTCATGAAGTGAAATCCACAAAACTACGCTAGAAACTCATTTGAATGTCGGCTTTAAGAAGGTTCAGTAGCTTCATTGCTTGGAAATCTTAAACATTAACTGAAGTTCATATGGAAGTACGGATTGAACCTTACGACGCGCATCAACTTGATGCAGTCATTCGCCTTTCGCTGCGAGCATGGGCACCAGTTTTTGATTCGATTGAGAAAATGATGGATTTTGACGTTTTTCGAGAACTTTATCCTGATTGGCGTGTGAGTCAACAAAAGGCTGTTAAGGATGTTTGCGCGGCTGAAGACACAAATGTATGGGTTGCGATCGCTGCTGATGCAGTCGTGGGTTTTGTCGCCGTGAAACTAGATGTAGAACCCAGCGTGGGTGAAATTTACATGATCGCTGTCGATCCCGACTTTCAAGGTCGCGGCGTTGGCTCTGCTTTAATAAAATTTGCGCTTGATTGGATGAAAGATGCAAAAATGTCGGTTGCAATGGTCGCAACTGGTGGCGATCCAGGTCATGCGCCAGCACGTCGCACTTATGAAAAGCTAGGCTTTAGGCTGTTACCACTTGCCCAATATTACAAAAAGCTCTAGAAGAGGGCAGGGGAGCAGAGGAACAGCGGGTAGTTGGGTAGTTGAGTAGGCGGGTAGTTGGGTAGTTGGGTAGTAAAGAACAATAATAATTAGATCTCTCCTACACTCCCACTCTAAAACGCTCCCACTCTCCCACACTCTTACTAGTCACTAGCCACTAGTCACTCTTCACTCACCCCTCACCCCCTATAGAATAGTATTTTTGTACTAAACTAGAATCGTTCTGGTTAATAACTGTGGTAAGGGTAGCGTCAGACTCCTTACGGTAGAGGACTTAAGTGAAAACAACGCAGGTATTGTTAGTCTTTTGGCAGCAATGCCAAAATTTGCTCGATAAACTGTTGATGGTCAACAACGGGTTTGGAAATGTAGCCATCAGCGCCACTTTGCTTGAGAAAATTTTCGCGATCGCCTTCCATGGCGTGTGCTGTTACCAAAATAATCGGCAATTTAGCAGTTTGTGCATTCGCTTTCAACATTTGGGTAATCTTAATACCATCAACGGCTCTACCTTGGTACACACTACGAGAGAGAGAAACATCCATCAAAATAATGTCAGCTTCTCCCGCTGTAGCAATTTTTATTACTTCTTCTACGTTTTCGGTATGTTTGACATCCAAGCCACCACGTTTAATCAAAATTTTGGAAAAAACCCGTGCATTAATCAAATCGTCTTCCACAATTAAAACAGTTTTCATACGAGGATTTACCGCAGTTTGTCTATTATTCATAAATGAACAGATTATAGTTATGGCAGAAAATACCATTTTATTAAGAACATTAAGAGGCATTTCAAATCATGAAAGTACTTGCCTCTAATTTAAGGATAATACTACTGCTGTTTACTCAACGACTACCGCTGAAATACTGGCACAAGCCATTTATCCTTTATGCTATTGTTCATTGTTTATAAATTACAGGACATCTTTTGTTGTTAGGAATCAGGGAACAGAATTCATGGCGAAACAATTAAACCTTCTCTCCAAGGGACAGGTCATTCCTACGGCTTTGCATACAGAAATGCAAAGGTCATATCTTGAATACGCCATGAGTGTGATTGTTGGGCGGGCATTACCCGACGTGCGCGATGGCTTGAAGCCAGTTCACCGACGTATTCTGTATGCGATGCACGAACTAGGGTTAACCCCCGATCGCCCTTATCGCAAATGCGCCCGTGTTGTCGGAGACGTACTTGGTAAATATCACCCTCACGGCGATCAAGCAGTGTATGATGCCTTGGTGCGATTAGTGCAAGACTTTTCCAGTCGCTATCCTTTACTTGCAGGGCATGGTAATTTTGGTTCAGTGGATAATGATCCGCCAGCTGCGATGCGTTACACTGAGACACGCTTAGCACCAATTAGCCATGATGCATTACTAGCAGAAATTGGCGAAGAGACAATTGAATTTATTAGTAACTTCGATAACTCGCAGCAAGAACCTGTTGTTTTACCCGCACAATTGCCGCTGCTACTGTTGAATGGTTGTGCAGGAATTGCGGTAGGGATGGCAACGAATATTCCGCCGCATAACTTAGGAGAACTCATCGATGGTTTGATTGCACTGATCGATCAACCAGAATTATCAGATGAAAAATTATTTGAACTGATTCCTGGACCTGACTTTCCCACAGGTGGCGAAATCATTGGCACAGCAGGCATTCGCGAAGCCTACAGCACTGGTCGCGGCAGCATGACACTACGGGGAGTTGCTCAAGTCGAAGAAGTACCTGGAGGACGCGGCAGTAAGCGACGCACTGCAATTATAGTGACTGAATTACCGTTTCAAGTAAATAAGGCGGGTTGGATTGAAAAAGTTGCGGAGTTAGTCAATCAAGGACGCTTAGAAGGCATTGCTGATATTCGCGATGAAAGCGATCGCACTGGAATGCGCGTTGTCATTGAACTCAAACGCGACAACAACCCGCAAGATGTGTTGCAGCACTTGTATCATCAAACCGCCCTCCAAATGAACTTTGGGGCAATTTTGCTAGCACTTGTTGATGGACAACCGCGTCAGTTAAGTTTACGCGAACTTTTACGCGAGTTTCTCAAGTTCCGCGAAGAGACACTTAATCGGCGCTACTCGCATCAGTTACATCAAGCCGAAAGCCGCGTACATATTGTTTCGGGTTTACTGCGGGCATTGTCACATCTAGATGATGTCATTGCAATTCTGCGTCAGGCAAGTGATGGTAGTACCGCAAAAATTACACTACAAAGCCGATTTGATTTGACAGAAGCACAAGCAGATGCAATTTTATCAATGCCACTGCGTCGGTTGACAAGCTTGGAACAGGAAAACCTGAAAAAAGAATTTGAATCGTTAAACGCGCAAATTCAAGAACTACAAAAGTTACTCAACGATCGCCGCGAGTTACTCAAAGCTTTAAAAAAAGACTTGCGATCGCTCAAGCGTAAGTTTGGTGATGTGCGGCGGACAAAGTTAGCTCAGAATTTACCACCAATCGAAGATAAAAAAGCAACAGGAGAAAAGCAGCAATCTTCATCAAAACCCCAAGTACCACTCAATGTGCATCCTGTGGAAGAAGTGGTTTTAGAGTTTACGCAGCGAGGATATGTCAAGCGATCGGCAAATGGTCAACGTCCCAGTAGAAAATCAAAAGCAGAAAATGGTAATTCTGATTATGATTGTGTGATTCAAACTCAACCTGCCAAAACTGATCAGACATTACTTGTGTTAACAGGTAGTGGCAAAGTTTATCCCTTACAAGTTGGAGAAATTCCTTCATCAGGGCGTGGAGAAAAACGTGGCAATCCTTTGATTGGCTTGCTGCCAAATTCGGCAACTGCGGAAACTGTTGTATCGCAATTTTTATTACCCGACGATCCAGAAACAACACAACTTGTCTTGTTAACTAAATTAGGGCGAATCAAGCGGTTGGCAATGACAGAGTTTTTGAGTATTACTAATCGCGGTTTGACAGTGATTAAATTTAAAGACGATGATGAGTTATTATCAGTCCTTGTTGTCCAACCTGAGCAAAATTTGGTTCTCGCCACAATTGGCGGACGACTGTTGCGTTTTCCTGTCAATGACGAACAACTGCCAATTATGGGACGTACTGCTGTGGGTTTACAAGCATTGCGGCTACGCAAGCAAGAGAAGTTAGTGGGTGGTGTGGCGCTTGATAACTTGGGTGATAATGTGTTGCTAGTTTCACAATCAGGATCGGCGAAACGAGTATCCGCAAGCACACTACGCCAGGGAAATCGCGGTGATATTGGGACGCAAGCAATGCAGTTTACGTCTAAATCTGATGGTTTAGCGGGGATGGTGTTGGCGACAGAGGAAGCAGCTTTAGTTGCAAATACGCAAAGAGTTGTGCGGATACCTGTCGATACAGTTACAGTTCGCGGTAAAGATGGCGCTGGCGATCGCATTGCTGAACTGAATCCTGGGGAGAAAGTGATTGAGGTGGTGGCAATTGAATAGGTGAGATACGGTTGGTAATAGGTAATGGGTAATGGGTAATAGGGTGAGAGTAGATCGTGTTGGTAATACTTGACGATTCAGATGATGTTGTTAGATCTCGTAATTTGTCCTAACAAATCATAAAATGGTTGCCAGTTATCTTCTTGGGTGATTGGTTCCCAAACTGATTCAATGACAGGTCGGAGTAAAGCAATTTTAGGGTTACTTTGCTGAAGTTTTGCTACATTTGCTGTTTCAGATGGAGGCAGTTTATTCAAGTATTTATGGTACAAGTTTCGCCAGCTTTCTAGTAATTCAGAGGAGCTATTCCAAGGTAAACTATCTATTTCATTCAAAATAAAATTGGCATCTTCTCGCCATTGGCTGGAAAAATAGTGTGTCAGTTTACTGAAAAAATCGTGATAACCTACCTGTGTCTCTTGTAAAAGTTGAATTGTTGTTTGTAAAAGCTCTTCTCCTTCAGCAACAGGTAACGACGAAAAGCCTAGTTTTTTTAACATTAATTTACTGTATTCTATATAGTAATGCTCGTCAAACATTGACAAACTTACCTCCATATCCTCAGGAGAAATGACAGCTTGTAAGGGTTCTTGTAAAAGTTCTAAATTTAATTTACAAACACTCGGTTGTCTGCCGTAACAGTAGCGACGATAGTAATCAAAATATGCGGCAGTAAATAGTGGGTCGTATGAGGGAATAAAAGCATAGGGACCATAATCAAAGCTTTCACCCGTGATGGACATATTATCGGTATTGAGTACTCCATGACAGAAGCCTGCTGCCATCCACTGGGCTGTGAGTTCGGCGACACGTTTGACGAGTTCGGCATAGAATAGCGAGTATTGATCGGCTTGACCCCAAACTGTGGGATAGTAGTATTCAATAACGTGGTCAAGTAACTTTTGAATTAAGTCTGGACGCTCGATGTAATAAAGTCGCTCGAAAGTTCCAAAACGAATGTGCGATCGGCTAAAACGAATCATGACAGACGATCGCGTTGGCGAAGGCTCATCACCGCGCCACAATGCTTCTCCTGTTTCAATTAGGCTAAAACAGCGGCTCGTGCGCACGCCCATTTGATGCAAAGCTTCAGCGGCTAGAACTTCGCGCACACCACCTTTAAGAGTTAATCTACCATCTGCACTGCGCGAGTAAGGTGTTGTTCCTGAACCTTTGGTACCAAAGTCATAAAGTTCCCCATCAGTACCGCGTACTTGTCCATAGAGAAAACCTCTTCCGTCACCTAAATATGGGTTGTATTGACCAAACTGGTAGCCGTGATAGCGTAAGGCTAATAACGGGTCGCGTCCTTGAAACTTGCCAAAAGCTTCGATGAAGTGTTCGTTTGTAACGGTTTGTGGATCGAGCTTTAATAATGGCAGTAGCGCATCATTGCGAAAGCGGAGGATATGTGCAGGAAACTCTGCTGCGACAACTTGATCGAAGTAATCATTACCCAAAGTTTCTAGGGCAGGTTCGTAGTTGAGTGCGAGAAAGGGGTTAGTCGAATTAGCGAGGCTCATTGATACATAAACATGACTGTCCTTTAATAACTAACATGGTTCAGGGTATGCGCAGGTAATATCATTTAGCTTTAAAGTTACTACATCTAGGTAGCAGAGGCGCAAAGTCGCTTCAGGAGCCAAGGAGAACTTAGTATAACCTATCCGTGGCAGGTACTTCAAAGTCAATGGTGCAGGCTTGGTATTTTGCAGTTAAGTAAAGGCTATCAATCATAGAAAAAGCTTATATGATTTACACCTTATTATTGAGCATACTTATTGCTATAGTGGGTTCAGCTTGAGAAATCAATAATTCTACAAAGGAGTCGTTCCATGGTTTACGCTACTAAAGAATCAACCGCAACCGTTTCCACCCCTTGTGTTGAAAGCAAAAAATCTTTAGAGACATCCTTTCAAGCAGCATTGGAACACGCGCGTCGCCTTACCCAAATGTATGGCATTGACACTCCTGAGGTCGCTGTAGCTTGGGATACAGTTGAAGAATTAATTACTGCGATCGCAGCTAAAGCTCATCAGCGAGAAACTCCCACATCGGCGTTTGCAAAATACTGCGCTTTGTATCCAGAAGCACCCGAATGTCGCCTCTACGACGTTTAAAACCTGCTACCTAGGCAACACATCTGAGCGCTCAGTTGATTGTGATAGGGTAAAGTTACCTACTATAAATCTAAAAAATTAACGTTGGTATATCAATCAGGATACGCCCAGCCAACAATTCGGGCAGGATTTCCCGCAGCGATCGCATATTCAGGTATTTCAAAATCAACCACCGCACCCGCACCAACAATTGCACCATCACCCAGACGCGCACCACTAAGAATTACCGCACGAGTACCAATCCAAACATCGTTACCAATCAAAATGCTACTTTGTGAAGTGCTACGCTGAGGTATTGTTGGAGGAACAGCAGCAAAAGAGTCTGCAAGCACAACTTCGCGAGAAATTAGCACGTAGTCACCAATCTTAACGTGTCCGTTTGTGGCAATGATAGGTCCTGCTAACGTGCAGTAATTGCCAATCTCAACTTCGCCTGACGGTCCAAGGTCGAAAAGTGTATCAATATAAATTCCTGTATTGTGTCCTACACGCAAACCACAAGCACGTTGACTACGGTAATGCAGAAATGCGTAAGTACTATACAACCAGCTTTGTTCGCCAAGGATGACGTTTGATGGTAGAGGTTGCGAAAACCAATCGTGTGGTAAGTAGGTAGGCATAATTATTTTGGGTAATCGGTAATGCGGAAAGCTGTTAGCGTTTAGCACTTAGCAAAGAAAAAAGCTAATAGCCAATCGCTAATTACTAATTGCTGTCCATGACCAATGACCAGTTACCAGTTACCAGTTACCAGCCTTATTTTGAATTCTTGCGGGATTGCCTGTGACGATCGCTTTTGCAGGAACATTTGTAGTGACGACGGAACCTGCACCAATTTGCGCACCCGCGCCGATATGAACTCCCTTAAGGATAATCGCGCCAATTCCGATTTGCACGTCATCTTCGACGATCACAGGTTGAGTGACTAACGACGGACGTGGTTTTTGATCGCCTGGAGGTGCGATCGCGATCGCATCTTGTCGTCTTAAGCCTGGTTCGCGGGGATGAAAGTCGCTATCGGCAATTGTTACGTTGTAGGAAATCGTGACGCGCTTACCAATAATAATGCTTTTGGCACACCAAAACATTGCACCCACAAGAATTGAGTCATCACCTACAACTACAGCACCTTCGGGTTCTACTGAGAAGACTGTCCAAGTATAAACATATACGCTATTCCCTAAGACTAACCCAGGATTACATTTGCTGCGGAAACGCCGAAAGCTGTCTTTACGCTCTAAGTAGCAATCTTTACCAATCCCCACGTTAGCAGGAAGTGAACCATAGTCCCAACTACCAATAAATTCATTAATATCCATTTACTCTAAATCCCGACATATTTTAGCAAAAGTGTAGAGGACAGAGGGTAGTAGGGTAGGCGGATAATAAAGAATAATAACAATTAAATCTCTCCCACACTCCTACACGCCCACTCTCCCACTCTTCCACTAGCCACCAGTCACTAGTCACTCTTCACCCACCCCCTCGCCGCTATAACAACCAATCTGCGCTAGCATTTCGCTTAAAACTTTTTGTGCATCAAAGCTATGTGCGAGTTTCCACGCAGCTTGTTGATGGTAGTCGTAGTTTTGTTCAATTGTGGCGATCGCCGCAACAGCCTCATCAAAATTACTAAACGAAAATAAACCGTGACCTGTGGGAATATAATCAGAAAAACCTGTTTCTTGGACAACCACAGGACGTTTAGCGGCAAGGTAACATACCGAACGACAGCTAAACCATCCGCAATGCGTTGCAACGTAGATATTCTTGGCAACGCTAAACTCGCCGCGCGATCGCTCGATATAATTGCGGTAAGTATTGGCAGATGCAGATGTCGCTTGGGCATCGACAACTGACCAACCTAGCTGTTGCCAGCGTTCTAATGGTGCGGAACCGTTAACATTGATTGTGACCTCAAACGCGGCGGATGAGTGTTTAGGAATTGCCTCGATTCTGCCAAACTCTAATTCTTTTGCACCATACGTGACACCATTATGGACGATCGGCTGCGGATAATTTCGCCAAGTCATTACCGTTGTCCACTGCGTAGCAGGTAATTGAGGTTTCCAGCAATCGAGAACTACCGGAGGGCGGGTGAAATGCCAGTTAATATCAAAGGTTGGCAACGGACAATCTGGTTGTCCAAGTCGTAGCGCATAAGTAAAAAAGTGGTCGTGCGATCGCCAACCCCAAGCTTGTTGTTCAACTGGTTTGCTATCCCATAAAGGAAAAATCGCAAAATGGTTCCAACCTGGATCGGTATCGATTAAGACTTTGTGCGGACAGCGTTGATATTCATCGCGTAGCAAGCTACCACCAGAGATATTAAGAAATAAACTTGCGTCGGCAGCAACATCAGCGATCGCCTCAGCATCAAGTCCATATGTTTGTCCATCTACAGCCCGATAATGCCAGCGTTTTGCTAAGGAAGGCGAAAGGACTTTAAGTGACTGCTGAAGAAATTGTATGCCGTAACTCGGATCTTCTTCGTACTCGCCAGTGTTTGGGTTGTAAGAATGTGCAGGTAAACCTGTATCTTCAAGGTAATAAACTTCAAAACCAAGACGTTCTAAGCCAAGCGCGTATTGTCCGTAATCCCAAGCAACACCGCCCACTGGACTTGTGACAATCATACCAGTGACAATCGCTTTCATTGCCGCGCCTCCAGCAATTTGTAATAAAGTGCTTCATATTCATCGACCATACGCTGATAGTCAAAACGGGCGACAACGGCTTGACGTACGCGAGTGCGATCGAGTGCTAAGACATCGGGGATACAGGCTGCAAGTGAATCTACATCAGTAGCGTAATAACCAGTTACACCAAACTCAACAATTTCAGAAACTGCACAGCGATCGCTTGCTAAGACGGGCGTACCACATGCCATGGCTTCAATTAACACCATCCCGAAAGCTTCAGAGTAGTTGATCGGAAATAGTAACGCTGCTGCACCCGCGAGTAATTCGTTACGTTTTTCGACGCCCACAGGTCCAATGTATTCGATTTGCTTGTTAATCAAAGGCACGACTTCAGTTTCAAAATACTCACCTTGTCCCTGCCCTGCCATAATCAGCCGCATACCGACTTTTTGTGCAACTTTAATCGCTTCAACCGCACCTTTTTGCGCGTTAAGATGCCCTAGAAACACAAGATAATCGCCCTGCTGAGGATGAAATGGAAATGCGGCAGTATCAATACCGTTATAAATCACAGGTACGTTGGCAAGTGACTTAAACTTGCTGCGATGATAGCGCGAAACTGCGACAACTTGGGCTTCTGGGTACTGTGTATAGCTGCGGAGAATATCAGAATTAGGATTAATGTGGTACGTGTGAACAATCGGCGTAGGAACTAGACGGGTAAATGGTAGCGCGTAATGATAAGCGTGGCTGTGGATAATATCGAATTCTTGGGCACGTTCAAACGCCGCCGCGACGTGGACAACTTCGTGAAATTCATAGTTATTCCATAACATCGGGTCATCTTTATAGCCGCGTGCATAAACTGCGTGTAACGGCGCAGATGCTTGTGAATCACCTGTAGCAAACAGCGTAACTTTGTGTCCGCGACGCATTAATTCTTCGGTGAGTAGCGACACAATTTGTTCAATCGAACTACCACTATCGGGCCCCGTTCGACCGGCAATTGGGGAGATTAAGGCAATCCGCAACAGTTTAGCCACTGCTGTCCTCCTAATCCAATTCGTGCCAGAGGTTTTCTACTTTATCGAGTGCATTTTCAACAAAAGTAGGTTTTTGAAATGGTTTGATCCACCAACGGAGATACCACAGCGTTTTCAGGATGTCGCAATAAGCCAGCGTTTGGTTAAACGTTTGTCGATCAATTGCAATATATTGCGTCAATTCATCGAGGTAAGCCTTGAGGAGATATGGTTTATGTTTGCCCCATCCTGAAAGTAACCGGACGACATCCCATGCAGCAATGCCAATTGACGCCCATTCCCAATCAATTGGTCGAATACCTACATCAGGTTGAACAATAATGTTGTGACAAGACACATCGCCGTGGAGTAATGTTTGTGGTTGGCAAATCAAGAATGCAATTAATTCGTCAAATCGCACCGTCAGCCGATCAAAGCGTGTAAGTAGATGCGCATCGGCTTTTTTTTTGAGACTCTCGCGGGCAGTTTGTAGAAGATAGTAATAGAAATCTACGTTATGTTCGCCTAGACAATCGAGCGATCGCAACTCGGCTACTCGATCGTAATAAGTTGCGTGTAACTGCGCCATCCAGCGGAAAGCTACTAACCATTCAGCTATCTCATAGTATTCGAGTTTCCACTCACCGACATCTTCGAGAAATAGCCAGTAGCGTTGTGTCGTGCGATCGCACAAACCAGCATATAACTGTGGTGCCCCAAAACGTTGTTCTGCAAGTAATTTTTGATAAAGTAGCACCTCACGTCCTTGACGAACATCCTGCTGCAGTTGCTTGAAGATTACAGATATCTTTTGACCTTGGTTCAGTGTTATTTTTAAACGATAAATAGGATGCGTACTGTAGTTATCTAACGCTGTGGAAGTCATCTGTTGAATTTGCATAGGCTGCCTCAAATATTCGCCCAAGCCTTGCTCCAGTACTTCCGCAACTGTGGATTGCCCCTCAACCAAGTCTAATGTCATTTCACTTCTCCTCTGCCCCTCTGCACCCTTACTTCCTAAGCTGACAATCCCACTGCTTCATCATCATTGGTTGTCATTTTTACTACTCTGCCATGCTCAAGTACGAGTCGAGCATCGCAGTGTTCCAGCGTACTCAGTCGATGCGCAATCATTAAAGTCGTGCGCCCGTGCATCAATCGTTCCATTGCTTCCATAATTGCGGCTTCTGTCTTGACATCAACTGAACTTGTCGGTTCGTCCAGAATTAAAATTGGTGCATCCTTCAAAAATGCCCGTGCCAGCGAAATTCGCTGACGTTCCCCACCAGAAAGTCGCATTCCCCGTTCGCCAACTTTTGTGTCATAACCCTGGGGCATCTTCATAATAAAATCGTGAGCATTTGCGGCTTTGGCTGCGGCAATGATGTCGTCGTAACTTGCATCGCAACGAGCATAGCTAATGTTTTCTGCAATACTGGTGGAAAAAAGCATCGGTTCTTGCAACACGATCGCAAACTGAGAACGCAAATCGCGTAACTTGTAATCGCGCAGATCGACACCATCAAGTAGAATTCGACCATCAGTTGGATCATAAAACCGCGTCAACAAACTGACGAGTGTTGTTTTACCCGCGCCTGTTGTCCCTGCAATACCTAACCGAGTCCCAGGGCGCAGTCGAAAAGAGATGTGGTGGAGAATCTGACTTGTGGCATCGTAACCGAACGATACATTCTCAAAAGTCACTGCACCTTTAGCACGGTGTAATCGTTTACCATGTCGTTTTTCAATCACATCAGGGGGTTCGTCCAGTAGCGCAAAAGCACGTTCAGCACCCGCGAGAGAACCTTGCAAACTTGCAACGCGCTTACTCATTGATTCCAACGGCTTATACAACTGCGATAGATACCCTAAGACTAATAGCAAGTTGCCTAATGATAATTCTCCGTTTTGTACGAGTCGCACACCGAAATAAAGTACCGCAGCAGTACCAACTGCCGTAGCAAGTGCTACGAATACACCTAAACCACCTTCGACAAATGTCAGGCGAATTTTTGCCCACAAGCTTTCACGCGCATGGCGAATAAAACGTGCTTGTTCGCGATCTTCTTGACCAAATGCTTTAACAACGCGCACCGCAGTTAAGACCTCTTGCACAACAGAAAATGCCGCGCTTTCGAGCTTTTTTGCACCACGCCATTGTTTGCGTAACCGTTGCCCATAGAGTCGCGATAGCCAGTAGAGTAGTGGTGAAATTGCGATCGCAATCAACGCTAGTTGAAGATGAATCAACGCTGTAACATACACCATCCCGATCAACGTGACAGATGAAGTGATAAAGGGAATCACACCATCAATGGCAATCCACTGCAAAGCAGGTGCATCGTGTTGTACGCGATAGTTTGTTTCATAGGTTCCCTTGGCATCGTGATATGCCAGTGATAGACGCTGGGCGTGGCTAAACAACCTGACGCGAAAGTTTAAAACTAATTTTTCACCAACATAAGTTTGCAGCACCGAAGTCACAAGTCCACGCAGCTTACCGAGAACAACAACAGCGATCGACAAGAAGATCGCAAAGATGAGAATTGCCTCATTCGAGCTTTGTACACCTGCTGGGAGGATTACTTGCAAGAAACCTGGCAACGGTCGCGATCCGAGTACTGTATCAACAATAATTGTGAGTGGTAGTGGAGTAAGAAGTGTAAATGGTGTTGACAACAAGCTCAAAAGCAACAAAACTGCCAAGTGCCAGCGAAAAGACCAAGCCTCTTGAAATACTCTTTTGTAAAGTATTCTGTTGGTATATGGCTTTTGCACTACTCTTTGCCTCTTAAAGACGATAGGGGTGAGCGGTGAGCGGTGAGAAGTGAGCGGTGAGTGACTAGTGACTAGAGAACATTATGTATTATTTCTCCTCTGCCCCTCTGCTTCCTCTGCTTCCTCTGCTCCTCTGCTCCTCTGCACAAGAAGCCCCCTGCACTCCTTTACGCTCGATTGCTTGCAACAGCAAGGACATGGCGATCGCACACTCGTAAAAACTACGAAAAATTAAAATTAAGGCGATGATACTTAGTTTAAGTACTGCGCCCCATGCCTGGTCAATTGTTGCGCCTAGAGTCAATACGACAAATAGCACTACAAGTATCCAGCCAAGTTTTGACCACCGCGACCAGATTTGTAACCGGACAAGTTGATTACCACCACCGTGTTCTTCAATCGCCATTAAAAGACGACCAACGCCAAGTAAACCTGCAGGAACTTCGAGATCCCATCGGTCGTAGTTACCGCCGTGATGTACGCAATTTCCAGTTTGTTGAATTGCTGATTCGATCGATGTCAACCATGCTTCTGGTGCTTGCCAAACTGTACTCCAGATCGTGAGTTTTTGCAGTCGGGGTAAAACAAGATGCGCTAACCCGCGCGATCGCCAAGGCTGTAATCCGTGGCGCAAACGTCCGCGCAGCCGTGCTAATGGTTGGAGTAAATACAATATGGTTGTCAAACAGTATCGCTGCCAACGCTGGGATTTTGGCGTGTTAGGAAATGAGGCACGCGCCGCACTGCGACTTGCTTGTACTAATGTGGTCACAACTGCAACAACAGCTATAGGCAACACTAACCATAGCGGAGTCCACAACAAACCAAGTAGCGCCAGCCCAAAAAGTGCTAAAATGACAAGATACCACTCTGGCATCAATGGGATAGCACCAAGCGTTCCTGGCGTGCGTTGATAAATCGATTGAAACGGCGCAGTTCCCCACATTCCATAAAATACCTGCTCTTTGGCACTCAGCGCGTGCATAACGCCTGAACCGTAAATGCGCCCAGACCAAGAAAGATGACCTGCTGCATTGTATTTTTCCGGAAATTTTTGTGAGAGTAGCGCTTCGGCTTTACCGTAGCCTTGTTGTTGCTTCCAATATGCGCGTACCGAGTTGCGACGATGATGCCAAACTACCGCCGCCGGATTAAACCCGAGACTCCAACCTTGTTGCTGTAACCGCCAACAAATATCAACATCGTCACCCGCAGTACGAAATTGCGGATCGAAGCCATCAATTGCTTGCAGGCACGTTTTGCGAAACGCCATGTTACAACCAGGAATATGCTCAGCTTCTCGATCCGACAAGAGAACGTGCAACGGACCTCCTGGTGCATTCGCCACACATTCAGCGATCGCGCCGTCTCCTGGCGGTGCAATATTGGGACCACCAACACCAGCATAGGATGTATGCACAAACGTATCAGCTAAATACATCAGCCAATGCGGATCGGGGTAAGCATCATCGTCAATATATGCTACAATTTCACCCTTTGCTGCGCGCATTCCAACGTTACGAGCATTACTCAAACCTCCTTGAGGAATGTTGATCAGCCGCACATTATATTCACTGGCAATCTCAGGTGTACTATCTGTTGAGCCATCATTAATAACGATCGCTTCAAAATGCGGATACTTTACTTTGGCTAAGCCCTCAAGAGTGTCGCGAATAGTCCGCGCACCATTGTAACTACATACCACAACCGATATGAATGGCAATTGGAGATTTGGGGAAAATGGTACCTGTGCGAAAGCATCACCCACCGCCGCCAGCGCGGGTTTTAGTTGTCGCCGCCGAGTTGTTAATCCAAAATCCCAATCTTCAATGTCATAGCCGCCGCGATGCCATTCATCCGTCCAAGCAAAAATAAAAGCCCCCGCACAACCTGCCGCAAAGGCTGTACGAATTTGCCAATCGAGGACATCAGCTTGCTTTTTGAGACCATTGCGCCGACTATCTAAACCAATCTCAGCCATCACTAAGGGGCGATCGCCAACCAGGTTTTGCAGACGTGCTAGGTAAGCTTGCAAACGGTCTTGTTGTTCCAAGTAGACGTTGAAACAAACAAAGTCAACAAATGGCAGATGTAGATACTCAGTCGTGGGATAATTCACGTAAGTCACTAAACTGCCAGGGTCTTCACTTTTTGCTACCCAATACAGTTGTTGTAAGAAACGCTCGATGCGATGACGACCGTACCACCGCACAATGGACGCTGGAATTTCATTACCGATCGCGTAACACAATAATGCCGGATGATCTGCACAAGTACGCACACCGCTACGGATGCGTTCTTTAATTGCTTTGATGCGGTTCTTATCCTCCAAAAATGCAATATGCTGTTCCCAGGGCAGCCCCACCATCACACGCAGTCCGTGTTTTGCCGCAACATCTAATAACCAACGTGGCGGTACTGTATACGTCCGCACCGCATTGATACCCTTCGCCGCCATTGTGGCAAAGTCAGATTCCACAATCCGAGGATTGGGATAATCATTGCCGTTTTGGTCAGGACGAAAAGTTCCATAGGTAACGCCACAAACATAGAGTTTCTCCTCACCGATAAACAGAAACTTACCCCGAACTTGTGGTCGCAGTTGCTGCGTTACAGAAAAAGGAGTGGGTAAGTTACGTACAGTTATTTGTTGAGCAGTCAAGTTGATCGCACCCTTTCAAAATCTATCGGGTTGCCCCAAGAGAACATAAAATTAAAAATAATCATTGAAGCTTTAAGAATGCTTAAATGAAGCTTAATGTATCCTTAAATTCTGCTCGACCAACTGCAATTTAATTCCTAAAACGCAAGCACTACAAAGCTTCTAGCAATTTGATGCAAGTAAGTTGCAATAACAATTTATCCGAATTTAATTAACAGCTTGTAACTAAATTCGCCACATAATATCAATTCGTAATGCCTTTTTCAGAGGAACTTCGCTACTAACACAATTATTTATTCTCCTCTGCTCCCTTGCCCCTCTGCACAAAAAGTGGCAACTCTACCCAAAACACCGCCCCACCCCTTGGTTGATTCGCCGCATTGATTGTGCCGCCGTGAGCTTCTACAATTGCTTTGGCAATAGCTAAACCCAATCCCGAACCCCGCTCCTCATTCCGCTGCTGGCGATCGCGGTAAAAGCGCTCAAAAATATAAGGCAGAACAGTTGGAGAAATACCAGATCCCGTATCGGCGATCGTAACCCGTGCTTTAGAGTTGACAATTGCTAGCTGGAAATCGATCTGCGTACCTTCTGGGGTATGGCGAATTGCGTTATCCAAAAGATTCAGTAGCACTTGCTCAATGCGATCCATGTCAACTAGTACCATCACATTGCTAGCGATCTGGGTTTGCAGCTGGCGTTCTCCCATCATCAAGCGGACTTGTTCTGCGACTTCAATACACAAGCTTGATAAGTCAGTCAGTTGTAAATTAAACGTTGCTGAGCGATCGCTGCGTGCAAGCAACAAGAGATCTTTAACCAGCCGATTTGTGCGATCGACCTCGCGGCGGATTTTACGAAGCAAGGGCTTACCTGAATCGGGTGTCCCTGCGACTCCATTCATCAGTATTAAGTCAGCATAACCACCAATGACAGTTAGTGGCGTGCGCAGTTCGTGCGAGACATCAGCGAGGAATTGACGCAGTTGAGATTCCGATCGCCTTTGTGCCTCAAACGCAGTTTGAATACGGTCGATCATTTTGTTGAAAGACCAAGCTAGTTTACCGACTTCATCGTGTCCCTGCGGTAGTTGTACGCGCTGCGAGAGATCGCCCCGCGCAATTCTATCTGTCACTACAATCATGCGTTCTAATGTTCGCAAATTGGCACGTACCATGAGAAAAATCAATGCTGCGGCGATCGCTAGAAAAACTACGCTAGCGACTACAAATGACAACACGTGCTGGCGTATTTCAAAGAAGCGTTCTACAAGCGAGGTACTCAATACCACAACACCAAGTGGTTCTCGACGTGGTGGAATGGGGACAAGCGCTATCAAAATTTGCTTGCCATTACTACCATTTATGATGTAATTTTGCTCTAATTCGCCTGCTAATGCCGGTACATACCACTCTTTAGGCAATTCAGGCGGCATCGGTTCGCCAATTGTACTGATATGGCGACCAATGACTGAACCGTTACGGTTAACAATCAACGCGCCGGTGTCTGCTGAAGTGAGATCAGTTGCAAGTTGTGGTGCTAGTGCTTGCAGTTTTTGTTCGTCTACAGGCTGGTTGAGTAGCTGTGCATCAATAGTTGGCTTTGCTTGCGCGCGAATGCGTACGGCTTCGCGATCTAACATAAAAGTGCGCAA
Source organism: Gloeocapsopsis sp. IPPAS B-1203 (assembly GCF_002749975.1). Lineage (NCBI taxonomy): Bacteria > Bacillati > Cyanobacteriota > Cyanophyceae > Chroococcidiopsidales > Chroococcidiopsidaceae > Gloeocapsopsis > Gloeocapsopsis sp. IPPAS B-1203. The sequence goes on from NZ_PEIG01000018.1 coordinate 112,432, forward strand.
ATTAATGTAGTCATGCAAACCCAGCAATAGCAGCAAAGGAGTAATTGAAGCTAGGATACTGAGTGTCAATCGCCAGCGGAGTGTCATGATTATTTAATCAACCTCTGCTAATTATTCCAACGCTGGATCGCGCAACATATATCCAATACCGCGTACTGTCCGAATCATAAATGGTGGCTCGGTATCTAACTTGCTTCGTAAATAGCTAATGTAGACTTCGATAATGTTGGCGTCACCATAGTAGTCGTAACCCCAAACGCGATCGAGAATTGTTTGGCGCTCTAAAACCTGATTAGGATGTTGCATTAGTAGATGTAACAAGTCAAATTCTTTACGTTTAAGCTCAATCTGTACGCCATCGCGCCAAGTTTCGCGAGTATTCGTATTCAATGTAATCGATCCAACTGTGAGTACTTCACTCTTTGGGTGATGATGGCGGCGTAACGCAGCACGGATGCGAGCTAGTAATTCAGGAAAATGAAATGGTTTAGTGAGGTAATCGTCAGCACCAAGCTCAAAACCACGCACTTTGTCTGCAAGATCGTCGCGTACCGTCAGCATGACGATGAGAACATCACTACTACGACGCAAGCGACGACACACCTCGAATCCATCGATGTCCGGTAAATTGTTATCGAGGATCACAAGCTGCGGTTTCCATGCATTGAATGCTTCAAGTGCAGCATATCCTGTACGCACCGATTGCACCTCAAAACCTTCATAACGCAAGCCAAGCTCAACGAAGTCAATGATTAATTGCTCATCATCCACCACTAGCACTCGGATCGGCTGATTGCTCGTATCCTGACCACACATGGCGGCTAATACTCCCTCAGACTTGATTAATTTTTAGTCTAGTACATCAAATTTTGTTGTAGGCGATCGAGAAAATGGAAAGCAATTATCTAGTTGCTTGTTTTGACCTTCTAACTTTTGATGGAGTCATAAGCACGTTATGATTAACTATGGTTGTTTAACAACTCAGGGTTGATCCTGACTGCCGCCGCCGCACCACAACCGATACTCTAAGCTGCACATGTACTGTGTTTTCATGCTCGTGGCATTGAAAAGTCTATCAGTAGCATAGTGCTAAATTCTGTATTCTGACATTTTGAGATCGCAATCTTGATTAATATTCAGCCGCAGCGATCGCTGCTACGCATGAGATTTCTAGCTTGAAAATCATGAAGAAGTTTAAGAGTAAAGGTCAATGGCTGGCAGGACTAGCAGCTTTGGCGGGAATTGGTGTTAGTGGTTTGATTTACGCTGTAGTTCTCAATCGCTCGGCTGAGCCAGTACCAGTGAGCTTGGTTACTGTAGAGCGCGGTACAGTAGAAACGACACTGAATGAAAGCGGCATTGTCGAACTGGGAAATCAACAAACAATCAAGTCTCCAACAGAAGGAGCGGTAGAGCAAGTCTTAGTACAGCCAGGGGAACGCGTCAGAGCAGGACAAGTACTGATTACCTTACGCTACCCAGAACGACAAACTGCACTTGGTAGCCAACAAGCAAAGATTGAGCAGCAACAACGCATCTTCGCACGCAATCAGCAGAAAATTAGTGAAGCGCAAGAACAACTCCGCGCCGATGAACGAAACCTGCAAACGCTGGCGGCGGGAGCGCGGGAAGGCGCAGTTGCTCGACGACAAGTTCAAGAACTCGAAGATAAGGTGCGCCAAACGCAGGCAACTTTGCGCGATGCTCAGACAGATACTCGTACCGCAGCATTGGAAATTCAGGCACTACAACTAGAGCGGCAAAGGATTCAGCAAGAACTGCGAGACACAGTGATTACAGCACCAGTTGATGGTGTAGTTCTCGGAATTGATGTCAAGAATAATGACGGAGTTGAATTGCGCACTGACTTAATCACCATCGGCGATCCTCAGCAAGAACTCGTAGCACTCCAGCTTGCTGCCCTCAATGCTGCCCAAGTAAAAGTCAATCAATCGGCGCGTGTTAGTGTAATTGGTGCAGATGCAGAGACTTTTAGTGGCAAAGTTCAAAGTTTGTATCCTCAAGCCGTTGTTCCCAGAGAAGAAGAGCGATCGCAACAAAGATCGAGTCAATCATCAGAACCAACAGTACCCGCGATCGTTAGGCTTGATACTCCAACTGGTTCGCTGATTCCTGGTAGCCGCGTGAATGTCGAAATTGTGTTAGAGCAACGCCAAAATGTTGTTGCCTTGGATACTGAAGTGATTCAGCGTAACCCTGAGCCTTTCGTATGGATTCGCGATAGTCAAAGTCAAGCTCAAAAACGCGATATTACTTTGGGGTTAGAAGGCGTATTGACAGTTGAAGTAACTTCTGGATTACGCACTGGCGAGCAAGTCATTATCCCACCTGATGAGGATGAGCCACAACTACAACCAGGAATGCCTGTGGTTCCGGCAAATAGCCCAGAATAAGAGCAGAGGGTAGAGGGTAGTAGGGTAGTTGAGTAGGCGGGTAGTAAAGAACAATAATAATTAAATCTCTCCCACACTCCCACACTCCCACACTCCTACACTCCTACACTCCCACACTCACCACTAGCCACTAGCCACTCTGTATTATGAGCATTGCACCAATTGACTTGCTAGATCTAACGTATCGTTCGCTGCGTAGCAACCCTTTACGTTCTGCTTTGACCGCTTTGGGGGTATTTATGGGTGTAGCAGCAGTGAGTGCTACACTCAATGTTCGTAGCATTAGTCGAGCTGTCATTGCGCAGCAACTCGCAGAACGCGGCGCGCCACGAGTGTCGATATATCCTCGTTGGGAGCCAAATAGTCCAAATACTGACCTGAGATCCGAAGACATGGATTTTCTGCGCCAGCGGCTGACAGGTGTGCAGGCAATGAGTGCTTTTAATTGGGCGGGACCAACACCAACAATTTTTCAAGATCAAGAATTGACTCCCCCAATGTCACCAGTATCCCAAGACTTCTTGATCACTTCGGGGCGATCGCTTGTAGAAGGAAGATTCTTTACACAAACGGATTTTGCCAATTATCGCTCAGTAGCCGCGATCGATCAATTTTTGGAAAAGCAACTGTTTCAAGGAGAAGATCCAATAGGTCAGCGGATTTATGCTAACAATCGACCTTATACTATTGTGGGAGTGGTAGAAACTCAGCTTGATGAAGAGGGACCACCAGAGGGTTTATTACTCATACCAATGTCGGTTCACAATGCCATCCGAGGAAGCCTCAACATTGGTAGTATTCAAATGCGTCCCTACAATCTTGCCGATGTCGAAGCTTTGGGCGAACAGGCGGAGGAACTCTTACAACGACGATTTCCTGGACAGAATTTTTTGGTGTGGAATAACGTTGAAGATATCATTCAGCAACAAGAAATCTTTGAATTGGCTTCACGCGGGTTAACGGTAGTAGGTGCGATCGCTTTACTTGTTGGTGGTGTCGGGATTGCGAATATTACAATTGCGGCGGTGACAGAACGTACTGCTGAAATTGGCTTGCGTAGGGCTTTAGGAGCGACTAAACGGGAAATTATGCTGCAATTTCTCCTAGAAGCTGCACTCTTAAGTTTATTTGGCGGAACTGTCGCTTTAGGGACAACACATGCATTGACGGTGGCGATCGCAGATACGTTTGATTTTCCTTATGAATTTGAAGTCAATACAGCAGCACTTTCTTTAGGTTCAGCACTTTTGGTTGGTGTCGGGGCGGGTTTTCCTCCGGCATTGCGGGCGAGTCAACTCGATCCAGTTAAAGCTCTGCGATCGGAGTAAACTTTTAGTAAATGGTAATTGGTGGTAACTGGTAACTGGTAATTGGTAATTGGATTAGGAAAGTTTTGAGTTTTGGAAAGCGAACAAAGGTGCCAAAGGCATCTATAAAGTGCATTTTTTAACTCATAACTCAACACTTATAAATCCTCATTACCCATTACCTATTACCAACATTTAATTATGCCCACCTACTTATGTAGTGCTGTTTCAAGTCATGCCTAGCGAGAACCCGTTAGTTCTGGATCGAGAAGATAAAGTTTTACAGATTTTCCCACGCCCACCAATTCTTACAAGTTTTCAGGCAGGTTGGGATGGCATTATGCTGGGATATATGTGTCAGCCAGCGTATGAAGTTCCTGAGATGTACAGTCCACGTTGGCACTCAATTGCTATTTTCACGCACGGTAATTATGCTATTCATGCAGATCGTAAATTAGATGGACGCTTTCATCGAGACGCAGTATTTGGTGGAGATATTGTTATTGCTCCTGCTAATGTTTCAACTCAAGCGAGTTGGGATGCAGAAGGGGACTTCATTCTCTTAGCACTTGAAAAAGATGTTTTTGCTCGTGCGATTGATGAAAATTATGAAGAGGCAGCAATTTTACCACACTTTGCGACACCCGATCCACTTATTTTTCAAATCGGGTTAGCACTAAAGACAGTGCTTGCTAGCGATCGCGGAAGCCGTCTCTATGCGGAGACAATGGCAAATGCTTTAAGCGTTCATCTGTTGCAGCACTATTCAGCACAAAAACCAGTTTTGCGTGAATATGCAGGTGGTCTAACAAAGCGGAAATTGCAACAAGTAGTTGACTATATTAATGATTATTTAGATCGAGATTTGGGCTTAGCTGAACTTGCAGCCGTGGTGCAGATGAGTCCGCATTATTTTTGTCACTTATTTAAACAATCAACAGGGTTAACTCCACATCAGTATGTCATTCGCTGTCGAGTGGAACGTGCGAAGATGTTACTTCATAACGGTGAGGCGATCGCAGATACTGCCTACACAGTCGGTTTTGCTAACCAAAGCCATCTCAATCGTCACTTTAAACGTATAGTAGGCGTGACCCCCAAACAACTCCTACAAAAATAGCAAAAACATACAAAAAATCGGACAAATTTACAAGACAAATGGGTAATAGGCATTAGGTAATAGGTAATAGGAATGTTGAGGGTGAAAGGGTAAGGGGTAAAGGAAATCTTCTTTTTTGACCTTTAACCTTTCCCCTTTAACCAAAACAAATGAGCAACCAATGTAATTACCAATTACCAGTTACCAATTACCAGCCTTTAAGTTACGTCTATTGTCACGCATTTACTCTTATGTCTTACGTTAAAAGAATTGAAACGAGAACGGAACCTATGGTGCTGAACATGGGTCCGCACCATCCTTCGATGCATGGGTGTTTTAGGTTAATTGTGACTCTTGATGGCGAAGACGTAGTGGATTGTGAACCAGTCATTGGCTATCTGCACCGTGGAATGGAGAAAATCGCGGAAAACCGCACCAGTATCATGTACGTTCCCTATGTGAGTCGCTGGGACTACGCTGCCGGAATGTTCAATGAAGCCGTCAGTGTCAATGCACCGGAGAAATTAGCTGATATTCCTGTTCCCAAACGCGCTAGCTACATCCGCGTCATCATGCTGGAGTTGAACCGCATTGCCAGTCACTTGCTGTGGTTGGGACCATTTATGTTAGATACGGGTGCTGGATCGCCTATTTTTTATATATTCCGAGAAAGGGAACTGATTTACGACCTGTGGGAAGCAGCCACAGGCTACCGGATGGTGAACAACAACTACTTCCGCATCGGTGGTGTAGCGGTCGATTTACCTTATGGCTGGGTAGATAAGTGCTTCGATTTTTGCGATTATTTTGACCCAAAAGTAGACGAATACGAACGTCTGATTACCAATAATCCCATCTTCCGCCGCCGTGTAGAAGGTATCGGCACAATCTCGCGCTCTGAAGCGATCAACTGGGGATTGTCAGGTCCGA
>NZ_PEIG01000019.1 GCF_002749975.1 Gloeocapsopsis sp. IPPAS B-1203
CCATGTATGCACAGGGAAATAGCAATATTCCTGACCACCCGATGAATACGAAGCGATCTCTCTTTAACCAGTCGTCTACGACGTCAAACCATCCTCGACTCGCTGGTTGTCCTACTGCTATTGTCATTGAACTAAAATCCTCGCGGTTTACTAAAATTGCAACTCTTTTGAGGAATTAAATTTTTGACACTCTCTACTGCAACAGACAGCGGAGATTTATGAGAAAATACTGGCAAACAGATGTTCGCTGCTTCCTCAAAGGGTTTGCCAAATAGCCCATACCACTTTCTAGTACCCCAGTCTATGGTTTCTTAATCTTTCTTAACTTATCACATTATTCACGCTCTGTAACCACTCCAGCTATATGGAATTATGGTTTTAGCACTAGCTTCTTAATATAATAGATATCAGAATTTTTACATTTTGACACAAGTTTTCTCAGCCATTCAAACAATTTGGCAAAATCAGATAGCTTAACATTTTTTTACTTTTTAGAAACCTACGCAGGGTAATTCAATGACTGTATCAACAACAAAGAATACGGGTGACTTTGCAAATCAAGGTAGCTCTGCTTCTCAGGTTCTTCATCAGAAAATTTTAGGTTCGAGACGTTTTAGTAACTACTGGTGGGCAACTGTTGTTTCGCTGGGTGCTACTGGCTTTTTGCTTGCTGGGCTGTCGAGCTATCTCAACGTCAATTTACTTCCCTTTGCCACACCTAATGAAATTACATTTGTGCCCCAGGGTTTGGCAATGACTTTCTATGGTGTTGTAGGCTTGTTATTAGCGTTATACCTGTGGGTTGTAGTGATCTTAGACGTTGGCGGTGGTTATAACGAGTTCAATAAAGAAGCTAAAAAAGTTCATATTTTTCGCTGGGGATTTTTAGGAAAAAACCGCAGAATTGAAATTGAATTTCCAACTCAAGATGTACAAGCTGTGCGGGTGGATGTTAAAGAAGGTCTGAATCCGCGTCGGGCTTTGTATTTGCGAGTCAAAGGACGGAGAAATGTACCCCTGACACGTGTAGGACAACCGCTATCACTGCAAAAGTTGGAAACAGAAGGTGCCCAATTAGCTCAGTTTTTGGGTGTGCCGCTTGAAGGTTTATAATCAGGAATTGCAATGAGATGATGAAACACTCTGGGTGAGTGATTAGCATAATGCATCGAAAAATTCAAATCTTGTTGATTGCTGGGTTGTTTCTTGGTGGGTTGATGTTAGGAGGATGCACACCAGATCAGGCTTCTGTATCTTCACCAACTTCCCCAGCTCAAACAACATCTCCTACTACGCCTACTGCTCAAACGAGTAGTCCACGAATGAAATCACCTGTATTAGAAGGAACTGCCACTGTCGTTATGACAGTTAATGGTTCACCAATTACGATTGAAGTTGATGGCACAAATGCCCCAGTAACTGCAGGCAACTTTGTCGATCTTGTACAAAGGGGTGTTTATGATGGGCTTGTTTTCCATCGCGTCGTTCGCCAACCAGAACCTTTTGTCGTTCAAGGCGGCGATCCGCAAAGTAAAAATCCTAATTTTCCTCCACAACGACTAGGTACTGGTGGTTTTATCGATCCCAACACAGGTAGCGAACGCTTTATTCCTTTAGAAATCAAACCTGAAGGCGCAGCTGAGCCAATTTATGGTCAAACTCTTGAGAGTACTCGGCTCTCGTCGGCAGCACCACAGTTACGACATACACGTGGTGCCGTAGCCATGGCGCGATCGCAGCAGCCAGATTCAGCCTCTTCGCAGTTCTACTTTGCTTTAGCTGATCTGTCATTTTTAGACGGTAGCTATGCTGTTTTTGGTTATGTCACCGATGGCATGGATGTTGTCGATCAAATTCAGCAAGGCGATCGCATCGAATCTGCCCAAGTCACACAAGGCGCAGAAAATCTACGAGGAGGTCAATAATTGTAAAGGGGTCAGGAATCGGAGGTCAGAGGTCAGAATAAATTCAGGGGATAAAGAAAGAACATCTTCGCTTGGATTAGTAGCAGTGTGTGTTTCAAGCTATTGCTCCCATACTAACCTCATGAGTCAATACAGTTAAGGGCTAGAGTGGTAATTAGAAATCTTGCCTTGTGATGTTCTAGTATTAAATCCCTGACCTCTGACCCCTCAATAAATGGAGTTCTGATAGTGGGCTTATTTGACGATTTCAACCGCTTTTTAGAAAACCGCTTAGAAGAATTTTTGCGCAACAACCCGCACTTAGAGCTAGAAGCGCTCTTAGAACAATTGCGCGAACAAGAAGAAGACACTTTGAAGTTAATCGCGGATTTGCAGTTGCAAGAAAAACGAGCGCAAGATGAAATTTTAGCAACTGCTCAAGAAATCCAACGGTGGCACGTTCGTGTAGAAAAAGCTAAGGCTGCCAATAGACTCGATCTCGCTCAACCAGCACAAGAACGCGAAGCTGCTTTGTTACGAGAAGGTAATCAGCGTTGGGGGCATATGCAGGGTTTAAAAGAACGCATTACCCAAGCAAAAGAATTGCTGCGGCAAATTCAACAAAGACGGCAAGAAGTTCAAAGTAAAGCAACAGAAGCACAAACAAATCGTGCTAATTATCAAGCACAGCAACTTTGGGAAACTGATGGTTGGAATCGTCGGGCGCGATCGCAAGGAGCAGATGATCTTGAAGCGACTTTTCAACGTTGGGAAACTCAAGAGGAGTTAGACCAGTTAAAACGAAACATGGGAAGATAGTACTTTCGTTAAAAAACAAACTATCGGTGAGTTGGTAAAAGGTAATTGCTTTGCCTTATTAGACTACAAGCTACATTGCAGTTGATGAATTGGGCTTAAGATTAAGTAAATTTTTATTGTTCGCTGCTGAGTTAGTTTGAGATTTCGCACAGCGATCGCAATCCTTCCTAATTTCTTGGACTCGCAATTACACGCCTAATAATTACTGGTTGCTATTAGCTATTACCTTTTACCGTTTTTTACTAGTTACATAGTTGAAATTAAGCCTGACTGCTTTTCTAAAGTTTCAGGAACATTACTGTGTCCTGAGAGACAAAAGCTATAGCTTGTACAAAATAAGGGCGAACGATGGGACTCGAACCCACGAATGGAGGAACCACAATCCTCTGCCTTAACCACTTGGCTACGCTCGCCATCGCATTATTGATTATACCACTTTTTATTTGTAGCTTGATTGATCAAACAGAAAATATGAAAAATTCGCATATTATTACTTATGTTGGAGTTGCAGCCCTTGCAGGTATAGGAATCACAATGGCTGTTACTAACCCCAGCTTGCCTGCTTACGAAGTATATGCAGTACAAAGGTTGACAGAATACTTAAAAAGTGACGTATGTCCTCAAGTGCCAGAGGTTTTCGGGAATATTTTACAACGCAACTGCGCTAAGATTGTCGATTCGAGTCAAGCTCAAATGCGGTTAATTATTACACAAGCAACACAGCAGCAAAATTTTGTCTTTTTTAGTATTTACCGCACAGATTTATCATTAAATCCATTACTTCCGTCTTACCAATTTGAAACTGTGGGAGTTTTCAATAATTTTTATACTTATCGCGCCCAACAACAGTAAGCTTATTCATAAACTCGGATGAATTCTAAAGGAAGTCCATCTGCATCAGCGATAAAGGCAACTTCGTAACAGCGATCGCCAATTTGCTGTTGAGTTGGTTCTAAAAGGACTTTTAAAGCTTGATATTGTTCTGGTTGTGATTGCTGGGCTTCGGTAAAACGATGTTTCAAAGCTGTTAACCACTCAGGTAAATCGTTCGTTACAGTACCCAGATCAAACGATAAGTGGTAATACCCAACATAATGCTCATCATTGAAAGCATCAGGTGCAGGGCGTGGTTCGGGAATCTGAATGAGTTCAATTCTGCCGCCGAGTCCTTCCATCCAGCAAGCCAAGGTGTAGCCTGTTGTAAAGCGATCGCATACCGTGAATCCCAAGAGTTCGTAGAAAGCGATCGCGCGATGAATATCAGCAGTCCGAATTGAAGCGTGATGCATTGGAGGAGTGAGGAGCGAGGGGCGAGGCAAAAATAAGTTTAAAGTTCTAACGTGACAACATTCAAACTTTCAAACTTTGTATTTATTCAAATAATCGAAAATAAGGATATCGTACAGGGACACCAGGTTCTTTTTCTAAGTCAAAATTAATCACTTCCCAGCACGGTTCTTCTTTTGGATCAGGACTAAATTCTACAGGCAAACCATAAAGTCTTGGTTTAGCAGTTTCTGATTGTCCTCGCCAGGGCGTACTTCGTTCTAAGTAGCCACTAATCAATTCTTGATAGCGGCGGGCAATAATCACGCGAGTTGCTCGATATCCTTGAGTATAGAGACGATCGAGTGCTTCATGAATTTCAAACCGAATGCCATCAGGATGTGTATGTTGCCGATACCACTCACTATTCCAACGTCGCCAGTGACGCCCTGATTGAAGATGAACAAGTTCGCCTGTTTTTGGTTCTGCTTCAAAAGCGCCGTGACGCGGACACAGATATGTATCGGTCAAAGTCAGTGCCGGAATCGTCTGGCGACAATGAGGACACTGAATTTCGGGACCAAAAATTGGGTACTGTAAGCCTGGGTTGATCATTTAGAGCGAAGCAGCATTGTTCTCTGTACACCAGCGCCGGTAGTTTTATTGTGACATTTTTGCTTCAAAAAGCAGTCATACTTTTTTGCTTGCACTGTCTTTCTATCGGTTTTTACACCATGATATGCTCATAAGACAACCAAATTTTTATTCTTTTGTCACAAATGTGGCTAAATCTTGGTTGAATCTAAGAACAATATCTATTCTACTGTGTCTGTTATATCCTATTGGAGCAATCCTGACCTTTCTGCTGCTGCTTTTGTTGCTGCTAATGCTACAGTTATCGGCAAAGTCACAATTGCAGCCGGAGTAAACGTTTGGTATGGTGCTGTAATTCGTGGTGATATTGAACGAATAGAGATTGGCGAATACACAAATATTCAAGATGGGGCAATTCTGCATGGCGATCCTGGTAAGCCCACAATCTTGGAGGATCATGTCACCGTGGGGCACCGAGCAGTTATACATTCAGCATATATTGAACGAGGCAGTTTAATTGGAATCGGTGCAGTAATCTTGGATGGAGTCAGGATAGGAACTGGAAGCATTATCGGTGCTGGTGCAGTTGTTAACAAAGATGTTCCACCGCGATCGCTTGTTGTCGGAGTTCCTGGCAAATGCATTCGTGAAGTTTCACAGACAGAAGCTGCTGAATTAATTACTCACGCTCGCCGCTACGAGAAGTTAGCCCTAGTTCATGCAGGTAAAGGTACTGATTTAGGATTTACGCCATAGCGCTGAGTGCAACAATACCCTCAAATTACAACAGCAATTCCTTAAATAAACTTCATAATTTCTGAGTTACAGCTTTCTAAGATTAAAAGTTAGAGAGATCTAGAAATTTTGCCAGTTTCGGCTAACAATAAAAGATGAGAACAATTCAAAAATCTTTAATTTCTACTTTCAAGGGGTAAAGATATGGACATTGATATGCGTGTTGCTTTCGTGTTGCTTCCTGTCATTGCTGCAGCAAGTTGGGCACTTTTTAATATTGCTCCTGCAGCAATTAGACAAATTCAGGCTTTTCTAAACAAGGAAGCTTAGGTAACTGGGAGAAGCTGGGGGAGTTGGGGAGACTAGGAGTTGTGAAGTGTTGAGTTCAAGAAAATTTAATTCAAAACTCAACACTCAAAATTCAAAACTAATTACTAGCCACTCACCCCTCACCTCTCACCCCTCTCGTTACGAAGTTACTAATCTTCTACGCAGCTTTTCAGATCTGCGCTTAGCAGTGGAATTATTGGGTTCAAGTTCTAGTGCTTGCTCGTAGGTTTGTAGAGCTTGAGCTGTCAAACTCTTGCGTTCGTAAGCATGACCTAAATTATTCAGTGCAGTGATGTACTGAGGTTGATATTTTAAGGCTTCTTTGTAATTGCGAATTGCCAAGTCGTACTGTTCTTGGGCAAAGTAAGCATAACCTAACCCATTGTATATGGGAGCAACATTTTCCTCAGCTTCTAATTCCGCCGTTTTTAGGGCTTTTTGAAACAGTGAGATGGCTTGAGCATGCACTTTCTTATCTAGATAAATGCTTGCCAACTCATAATACTCTTGAGTTGTTCCTTTTTCTTTGTTGAGCTTTTTTTGAAGCCGCGAGAGTACATTTTCTGTTTTGCGGGTTTTAAAGATCTGACGGAAGATTGTCAAACCAGCTGCTGATAGTAGTACCAGCAAGATAGCAAGATAAACAATAGCTAAAGAGTTATCCATTGTCTGTAGATACAGAAATTAAGTGTTTTTGTTCTATTTTTATTATCAAAGAGATAGGAGACTAGGGCTAGAGGTAAGTCAAGATAAGCAAGACAACTGTTGAGTATAAGCAAGTTGTCTACCTCACTTCTAATATGTTTAACTTGGTTAATATGGTTAGCTGAATAATAAAGGTGAAACAGTAATAGTTTTTAACTATTTAATTTTCGGATCGAGTTTGAACTGGTAAGCCCCAATAGCGGGCACGTTGTTGTAACCATCCTTCAGATAAGTAACGGGCGATCGCAGCGTTTACTTGTTGTCGCAAAGCATTATATTGCAATCCTTTTGGCATGACGACTGCTAGTGGTTCTGCAGATAGCAACGTTGGTAAAAGCCGATATTGTGGATATTCTTGTACCCACCCACTTAGGACACTTGCATCGGCAGCAAAAGCATCGGCCGCATTTGCTTCTAAAAGAGAGTATGCTTGCATGTAAGAATTAACCCCGATTAACTGCGCTGACGGGATGAGATAACGAACTGTGGAAATGGTACTCGAACCTTGCAAAACGGCTATTCTTCTAGCAGCAAAATTGCTGAGGCTCTGTGCTGAAGAATCTTTGGTGATCATTGCAGTGCCGTCAAAGTAGTAAGGAAGACTAAAACTGATTAATCGAGCGCGAGACTCTGTCACCGTAACGTTAGCTATGGTGAAATCGACTTGATTATTTAGAACGACTGCTAGGCGATCGCGGTTGGCAACAGCTTGAAAGCGAATAGCATTATCACTACCTAGCAAGTCTTGAGCTAGACGTCTTGCTAGTTCAATCTCTAGCCCTTGCAGATTTCCTTGGGCGTCACGATAGCCAAGTGGACGTAAATTGTCTTTAACAGCAACTAGCAGATAGCCGCGTTGTTTAATTTCTGGTAAATCAGCAGCATGAGCGGCGATCGCCTGAGGCACTGCGCTACGCGCAATCACAAATGGAAAATTGCCCCAGCGATCGCTGACTATACCTGTGATATTCATGCTAGCTAGAAAAAAGGAACAAATAATCAGCAGAAGCTGACGTTTTACCTTCATCCCCGTGCTTGGTTTGCCATTTCTGCGACTTTACCAAAGCTTGCTGGATCGAGAACTGCCATTTGTGCCAACATTTTGCGATTGAGTTGAATGTTAGCTTTTTTCAAGTTTCCGATCAGTTGGCTATAGCTCATATCATGCTGTCTTGCCGCAGCATTGATGCGGGTAATCCACAACCGCCGAAAATCACGCTTACGTTTTTTGCGATCGCGATAAGCACTGCGTAATGCTTTCATCACTTGCTGATTTGCAGTGCGAAATAAAGTTGAGTGCGAACCGCGAAAACCTTTGGCTAGTTTGAGAATTTTTTTACGACGCTTGCGCGCCACATTACCGCGTTTGACTCGTGTCATCGTTTTTTCCTAGCAAATTACAAATAGGGCAACATAAAGCGAACGTTTTGTTCGTCACGTTCGTCAACAACTTCCATTTGGGACAAGCGACGCTTGCGCGCAGAAGATTTATGCTGTAAGAGGTGGTTTTTGAACGCTTTACGGCGGACTATTTTGCCACTTCCGGTAGCGCGGAATCTTTTTGCCGCTGCTTTTCGGGTTTTGAGTTTTGGCATGAGTTTTTTGTTAATTCGACACAATCTATCATCATACCATCGAGTCGCCTATCTTGCATAATGTAGACGTTCGTCATTAAGAGTTAGGGTATAAATAAAGAATTTTCAGAGAAGGCGAAACAGAGATGGACGTTAAAGCAGCAGTTGCTTGGGACGCAGGACAACCATTGACAATTGAGACTGTGCAACTAGAAGGACCACAAACAGGAGAAGTCTTAGTCGAAATCAAGGCAACTGGAGTCTGCCACACTGATGCTTTCACCCTTTCTGGTGCAGATCCCGAAGGTTTGTTTCCGGCAATTTTAGGGCATGAAGGTGCAGGTGTTGTTGTTGAAGTGGGTTCTGGAGTCAAAAGTCTCAAAGTTGGCGATCGCGTTATTCCGCTTTACACTCCAGAATGCCGCCAGTGTGAATATTGTCTTAGTCGTAAAACAAATCTTTGTCAAGCTATTCGCTCAACTCAAGGGCGTGGTGTAATGCCAGATGGTACAAGTCGTTTTTCACTTGATGGCACGATGCTCCACCACTACATGGGAACATCCACTTTCGCTAATTATACAGTATTACCTGAGATTGCTGTAGCTAAGATTCGTGAAGATGCGCCCTTCGATAAAGTGTGTTACATCGGCTGCGGGGTAACAACAGGTATTGGAGCAGTGATTTACACTGCCAAAGTTGAACCAGGGGCAAAAGTCATCGTTTTCGGATTAGGTGGTATTGGTTTAAATGTGATTCAAGGCGCTCGCATGGTAGGAGCCGAAATGATTGTCGGGGTGGATATTAATCCTAGCAAGCGAGCATTAGCTGAAAAATTTGGCATGACGCACTTTGTCAACCCTAAAGAAGTTGAAGGCGAGCTAGTGCCTCATTTAGTTGATTTAACAAAAGGTGGTGCTGATTATACCTTTGAGTGTATTGGCAACGTGAATGTGATGCGTCAGGCACTAGAATGTTGTCACAAAGGATGGGGTGTCAGTGTCATTATTGGTGTTGCTGCTGCTGGTCAAGAAATTTGCACCCGCCCCTTTCAACTCGTAACCGGACGGGTTTGGAAAGGTTCTGCGTTTGGTGGTGCTAGAGGACGCACTGATGTACCCAGAATTGTCGATTGGTATATGGAAGGCAAAATCAATATTGATGATTTGATCACTCACACTATGCCGTTAGAGCGCATTAATGATGCCTTTGATTTAATGCATAAAGGTGAATCAATACGTAGTGTCGTCACTTTTTAGCAACTATTGTGCCAAATCTAAAGAGTTAGGAGGAGTGTTTGTGATTCATCCTAACTTTATAGATAATTACTGCACTTCATTTAGTTTTTTGAGCCTGGCAAGCTAACAAATGACGCTGAATGCTAAGCACAACACCTTTAGTACTATTCTTCACTGCCTGGTTAGAGTAGCGAATGACTTGATAGCCAAGTTGATTGAGGCGAGCATCTCGCTGTTGATCGTCGGCTTTCTGCTCAGCTTTTTTGTACAAATTGCCACTGTACTTATTACTATCAACTTCAACGATCAACTTATGACCAGGAAAGGCAAAGTTAAAGTGATAACCATCAAGACAATGGTTCTGTATATGTTCTATGCCAGCGGACGTTAGTGCATCACTAAGGATGTGCTGAATATTGGTCGAGTAAGTGTCACTCAATGCTGGCATCCTTTTAATTAATTGTTTACTATTTTACATCAAAGACACTTATGGTAAACTAGGTTTTAGAGGCTGCTTAGATTTCTAAAACCGGAATCTAGTAGTAGTGTCTCTTATCAAGCTAAAACTAGCATCAACTAGAGCTTATTGGCAACCACGCCAAAAGTTTTAGTACCTGTCACTCTGCAAAGATGCTTGAATACATAGCCTGAGAAAAGCAAACTTTAATTAAATCTGTCATTTGCTCATCTTGAGTAACACAACTGCCTGACTTGTGTTAAAGTGTCAATTACAGATTACATTCGGTTGTGCAGTTTTTTGTTTTCATACTACAGAACTCTCTCCGAATCTAACTTCTACACCTACGATTCTGGAGACTTTTATGTCAATTTACGTCGGTAATTTATCCTATGAGGTAGAGCAAGATGACCTCAAACAAGTTTTCCTAGAGTATGGAGACGTTAAGAGCGTACAACTACCTACAGACCGAGAAACAGGGCGAGTAAGAGGATTCGCTTTTGTAGAAATGGGAACAGAAGCCGAAGAAACTGCGGCGATTGAAGCCCTTGATGGTGCTGAGTGGATGGGACGTAACTTAAAAGTAAATAAAGCTAAACCTAGAGAAGATAGATCTTCTGGCGGTGGAAGACGAGGAAACGGTGGTGGCGGATACTCTCGCCGCTACTAAGCTTCGCGACAAAGAACTTAACTCTAAAGTCTTAGGGGCAGATAAAGAGTCTGCCTTTTTTAATTTTTGTTATTCAACAGTCACTTCACTGTCAATTAAATTCGGAGAGAGAATGACCCAAATAATTCTGGGCGAAAATGAAGGAATTGAGTCAGCCTTGCGCCGCTTTAAACGACAAGTCTCCAAAGCTGGGATTTTTCCAGATATGCGGAAACACCGCCACTTTGAAACACCGATTGAAAAACGCAAGCGCAAAGAACTTGCCAAGCACAAACAGCGCAAGCGGGGAGGACGTCGCTATTAAAATTACTAAAAAGAAGGAATTTTAATAGAACGAGATTTTGCTAGATAAAAGAGGAAGGCGATCGTTCTCAGTCTAAAATCAGAACGGCTGCGATATAAAGACTATTCGACTTCCTTGGCTCACGATAACATCTGCCGCTACTTAACAACTGAATATGCCTCAACCTTCACAAGCTGGTTATTAAATATTAATACACCTAGTATTTCACTTCTACCAACGGAACTAAAACTCGATTCTATCCGTTCAGACGCTTTACATTTCTTGCTAGATTACCAACGAATTCTCCATCTAGAGTTGCAAACCATACCTCTGCGAATGCTCGATTATTAGGTAAGACTATACCGTCAGTACGAGTATCCCATAGAACAAGTTGTTATCTTGTTGAAACAGACAAACTCTGATCCTGATTTATATTAGAGCAATTTGTAGCCGATAATACAGTTCATCGCTACCGAGTTATCAGCATTTGGGAGCAAGACCCACTTTTTTACTAGCAACTCCAGGATTACTTCCTCTAGCAGCTTTAGCACAGACAAATACTCCTGAGGCTTTATTACAGCAAATTGCTGCTCAGGTCGATATGATTGAAGAAATAGAAGAACAGCGTAATATTTCAGTTTGTGTTGAGGTTTTAGCAAGCTTGAAGTTTGATCGAAACTTGCTTAAACAGTATTTGAGAGAGGATCTGATGCGAGAGTCTCCAATATATCAGGAAATTCTTCAAGAAGGAGTACACAGAGGGTTGCAACAAGGGTTACAACAAGGAAAGTGTGAAACTGTTATCCGCCTACTCACTCGTCGGATTGGGATAGTCAAACCTGAGTTACGAAGTGAGATTCAACTCAGTTAGATGAATTAAATGAAGCGCTGCTAGATTTCTCTAGCGAAGCCGACTTAGTATCTTGGTTGCAGTCTCATCAGTAGAATCTCTGCTGTAATGAGTTAAGCCGTTAGTTGCATCGTACCAATTTTATTTATGCCTGCATTGCTCAAATCAACTGAATATCGCTGTTTTGATGGAACTGTTGGTTTTTATAGCCATCAATCAGAAACTTGTCACATTGAAATGCGTTTTGCTGTGTACCAACCGCCGCAAGTAAAATCACAGCGAGTTCCAGTGTTGTATTTTCTTTCAGGTTTAACTTGTAGTGAAGAAAATTTTATCACAAAAGCAGGGGCACAGCGCTATGCAGCTGAGTATGGATTAATGTTAGTTGTGCCAGATACTAGCCCCAGAAATACAGGAATTGCAGAAGAAGATGAAGACTGGGACTTGGGTACGGGTGCAGGTTTTTATGTGGATGCGACAGAAGTACCGTGGCGATCGCATTATCAAATGTACAGTTACGTAGTGCGCGAGTTACCTGCAATCATTGCCGAGAACTTCTCAATCCAATCAGAAAAACAAGGAATTTTTGGTCACTCAATGGGTGGACATGGGGCGCTAGTGTGTGCGTTACGCAACCCGAATCAATACAAATCTGTTTCTGCGTTTGCGCCAATTGTTGCACCGATGCGTTGTCCGTGGGGTGAAAAAGCTTTTTCGCATTATTTGGGTACAGATCGAGAAAGCTGGCGGAGTTATGATGCTAGTGAATTAGTACTGAATGCAAACTATCAACATCCAATACTGATCGATCAAGGAACTGCTGATAAATTTTTAGTCGAGCAACTCAAACCGGAGTTATTTGAGCAAGCGTGTACCAAGGCTAATCAACCGCTAAACTTAAGGATGCAAGCTGGTTACGACCATAGTTACTACTTTATTGCTACTTTTATAGAAGACCATATCCGTCATCACGCTGCTGCACTGTTAGATTAATTCTTCCTACATTAGTGGAAGTGAGTGTTATGTCACAGCCTACCATGTCCTCTACAGAAGATGAAATTAAAAAGGCGATTGTCACAAAGCGGGGTAAACTACCATCAAAGTGGATCGTTTGGTTAGGAAAATTTGTTTGGACAAGTCTTTGGCAGATCATGATGTCAAAGCTAGCACCACGCAATCAATCAGGTGCATACATTCGTCCTAGCAGTGAGTTTCGCAACGTTGTCAGTACTACAGAAGGAAATTTTTATCAACCTTTCTCAGGGCGCTATCAACTCTATGTTGGGCTAAGTTGTCCTTGGGCACATCGAACGCTTGTTGTACGGGCGTTGAAAGGACTTGAAGAGACCATATCAGTATCTACTGTGTCTCCTTCGCCACTTGAAGGTGGTTGGGTTCTAGACCAAGAAGAAAATGGCTGTCGAACACTTGCACAAGTATATCAGCTAGCAAAACCTGGATACAGTGGGCGTTCTACTGTACCTGTGTTATGGGATAAACAGACAAATACGATAGTTAATAATGAGAGTTCTGAGATTATTGTGATGCTGAACTCAGAATTTAATCAGTTTGCGAAACACTCTACTCTCGATCTTTACCCCGAAAAACTCCGCGAGAAAATCGATTGGTGGAATGAGAAGATTTATCACACGGTCAATAACGGTGTCTATCGTTGTGGTTTTGCACAGACGCAAAAAGCATACGAACAAGCTTGTAATGAGTTGTTTGTCACCCTAGATGAGATTGATACCGTATTAAGCTCAAGTCGATATCTTTGTGGTAGCATGACACTTGCAGATATACGCTTATTTACAACCTTGTTTCGCTTTGATGTCGTTTACTACGGTTTATTTAAGTGTAACCGTCGCCAAATTCAAGATTATCAAAATTTAGGAGCTTACTTGCGCGACTTGTATCAGCTACCAGGTGTTGCTGAAACTTGTAATTTAGATGCAGTTAAACACGACTACTATGGTAATTTATTTCCCCTTAATCCAGGTGGGATTATTCCCTGCGGTCCTGATATCAATCTTCTAGAACCACACAAGCGCGAACAAGTTGGTCAAGGAGTGATGATGTAGTCAAGGAGAAGCGATCGCCTTGTCTCATTAATAGATAATTAGTATTGTCTCGTTTACCAGCTAATCACTACTGACAATCAGATGAGTAAGTAGCCGATGATATAACATTTTGCTTCCTGCTCGGCTTAGACTTTTATTTATCGCTTAAATTAATTGCAGTATAGCGTGATACCAAATAATGACTTCAACCATTTCAATCAATGATAAGCAGCGCCTGCAACTCACACCATTAGAAATACCCAATCGCTTGCTGCTAGGACCAGGACCATCAAACGCGCATCCTGATGTATTACAAGCGATGAATAGACTGCCAGTAGGACATCTCGATCCCACTTTTCTGACACTGATGGATGAAATTCAGTCGCTACTGCGCTATGTGTGGCAAACAGAAAACTCAATGACAATTGCAGTTAGTGGAACAGGAACTGCTGCAATGGAGGCGACAATTGCAAATTCAGTAGAACCTGGTGATGTCGTTTTAGTGGGTGTCAGTGGTTATTTCGGCAATCGTTTGGTAGATATGGCTGGGCGCTATGGTGCAGAAGTTCGCACTATAACCAAACCTTGGGGGCAAGTTTTCTCTCTAGAAGAATTGCAAATTGCACTAGAAACCCATCGTCCAGCGATTCTAGCACTGGTTCATGCAGAAACGTCTACTGGCGCGAGGCAACCTCTAGAAGAAGTAGGCGAGTTGTGTCGAGAGTTTGACTGTTTATTGCTTGTAGATACAGTAACTAGCCTTGGTGGTGTTCCTATATTCTTAGACGCTTGGGGCGTTGACCTTGCCTATAGCTGTAGTCAGAAAGGTTTAGGATGTCCGCCAGGGGCGTCACCTTTTACAATGAGTGCTAGGGCAATGGAGAAGTTACAGCAGCGCCAGAGTAAGGTAGCAAACTGGTATCTAGATATGACCTTGTTGGGTAAATATTGGGGTCAAGAACGCGTTTATCATCATACAGCACCGATTAATTTGTACTATGCGCTGCGAGAAGCTTTGCGTTTAGTTGCAGAAGAAGGATTAGCAAACTGTTGGCAGCGTCATCAAAAAAATGTTGAGTACCTCTGGGAAGGATTAGAAGATCTGGGACTGAAACTACACGTTGAACGCGAGTTTCGGCTACCAACTCTGACGACTGTGTGTATTCCTGAAGGTGTTGACGGTAAGGCAGTTGCTCGACAGTTACTCAATGACTACAATATCGAAATTGGCGGTGGTTTGGGCGAATTAGCTGGTAAAGTCTGGCGCGTGGGGCTGATGGGCTTTAATAGCCGCAAAGAGAGTGTCGATCCACTTTTAAGTGCTTTACGGCAAGTTCTACCGAACTAAGATTGCTAGGTTAAATACAGGCGTAAAACACTCGTCGCCTGTATCTCATTTGTCGGTTTCAAATTTCTACAAGGTTATTGGGAGAAAAAACCAACAAGCAAAAGGGGCACAAAAATTAATGCACACACAACAACCAGGAGAGTTCCCGCGTCAACATCAACTTCATTAATTTCATCATCATTTCTCTTTGGTATCGGCATCACGCACCTCCTAAGAGTGAGTATATTAACTTAAGGTAAAGGATGCGTGCTTGTTTCTTAAACCCTAAATAGGTAGAGAATTGTGAAGGTAAAGTGCGATTGGGCGATCGCGCAGCGTCTCGTAGAGAAGCCCAGCGCCAAAGGCGATCGCTACAGATTAGCTTAATGTAAAACTTTCAAGACTTTACCTGTGATGTCTCCTGATCTTGCCCTCGAACATGAGCTTCTACAAATCAATATTGATGATATGTTATCTCAGCGAATAGGGTAGGTCTATCTACCCTATTCGTAATTGTAAAAGCGAGAAGTCTTAAACTCTAAATTTCTCAGTAATTCGCTTCATTGCTACTTCAACATTTTCGCGACTATTAAAGGCAGAAATGCGAAAATAGCCTTCGCCTGCTGCACCGAAACCCGAACCAGGAGTTCCGACAACATGGCAAGTATGCAGCAATTTATCGAAGAAATCCCAACTTGAAAGATTATTCGGCGTTTGTACCCAAACATACGGTGCATTTATACCACCATATACAGCAATTCCAGCGGCGGTGAGTTGTTCGCGGATGATTTTGGCATTTTCGAGATAAAAGCTCACCAAGGCTTTAATTTGGGCTTGCCCTTCATCAGAATAGACAGCTTCCGCACCGCGTTGCACGATATAAGAAACACCGTTAAATTTTGTCGATTGGCGGCGGTTCCACAACTTCCACAATTCCACATCGGACCCATCCGCAGCTTTGGCGGTGAGAGATTTAGGTACGACAGTTAATGCACAACGAGTTCCGGTAAAACCCGCATTTTTAGAGAAAGAACGAAATTCGATCGCACAATCTCGCGCCCCTTCAATTTCGTAAATTGAATGCGGTAGTTCGGGATCGGTAATATAAGCTTCGTAAGCAGCATCAAAGAAGATAATTGAGTTATGCGCTTTGGCGTAGTCTACCCATGCTTTGAGGTGTTCTTTGGTAGCTGTTGCACCTGTCGGGTTGTTGGGAAAGCACAAATAAATTAAATCAACTTTCTTTGCGGGAATCTCGGCGGTGAAGTTATTTTTTGCGGTGATTGGGAGATAAACTAAACCTGCATATTCGCCTTTGTCGTTAATTTCACCTGTATGTCCTGCCATGACATTGGTGTCTACATACACAGGATAAACGGGGTCGGTAACGGCGATCGCATTATTATTACCAAAAATATCAAGAATATTACCTGTATCGCACTTAGAACCATCAGAGATAAAGATTTCTGAAGCATCAATATCGCATCCGCGTGCTTGAAAATCATGAGTGGCGATTTTTTCTCTTAACCAAGCATAACCTTGTTCAGGACCATAGCCTTTAAATGTTGCGCGATCGCCCATTTCTTCAACGGCTTTAATCATTGCAGTGCGACACGCTTGTGGTAATGGTTCGGTGACATCCCCAATCCCCAGGCGAATAATATTTGCCTCTGGGTTCGCGTCAGCAAAGTTATTGACTCGTCGGGCAATTTCTGGAAATAAGTATCCTGCTTTGAGTTTGAGATAGTTATCGTTAATCGTTGCCATGTAGAATCGCCTTGAATACCGTAGAATAGCTTACTGCCAATTATCTCTAATTGAGGGGTGTTAGCGCAGCGGGACGAAGTCCGGAGTGAGGGGCGAGGGAAAGATATGAGACTTTATTTTTTGGTTCCAGGAACGAGTGGTACATTTGCTTGTGGTGGACTTTGGGCAGAATTAAAAACCTTGGATCTGGCAAAGCAGATCTGTCATGCAGAAGTTGTCACCTATCGCCAGAAAGAAAAAAATACGCTGTTTTTAGATAATCTACTACACGACAAGAACTTAGATGATGTGATTTTTGTGATTAGTTGGGGGTTTGATGTTCCACAACTTGCACGTAAATTAGCGTCTTATAACGTTGTTTATCATGCTCATAGTACGGGTTACGGGTTCAAGTTACCTGCAAACATTCCGATTATTACTGTAAGCCGTAACACGATGGGATATTGGGGACAATATGCACCAAATTCCTTAATTTACTATTTACCCAATCAAATATCTGATGAATTTCAAAATTTACACCTCGAACGCGATATTGATGTTTTAGTTCAAGCACGAAAATCTTCTCATTATTTACTTCAAGAATTGATTCCAGCTTTAAAGCAGCAATGTAATGTTGTTGTTGTTGATTCTTATGTTGAAGATTTGGCAAGACTGTTTAATCGAGCTAAAGTTTATCTTTATGACTCAGCTGAGTATTGGGCAACACAAGGAGTTAGCGAAGGTTTTGGGTTACAACCACTCGAAGCAATGGCGTGTGGCTGTCAAGTTTTTTCTAGTATCAATGGCGGGCTTTCCGATTATTTAGATCCAGGATTTAATTGCTATAAAATTGCTGGGTATGCGCGAGATTATGATGTTAAACGAATTTTAAGAATAATAGAAAAACCAGAAGCAATTATACTACCCGAATCACTCTTTACAGAGTATCGAACTCAAAATATTCTTGACCGCTTGCAGGTCATCTTATCCGAGATTAACGACTTCTTTAATTGCAAGAATTTACCTGGTAATATTCAAGACTTAACAAGTAGCCGCGTAGCACAACTAAGAATACAGCGAGTATTAAATAAGCTGAAGCATAAGTTTTGATTTTTGAGTTAAATTTATACTCCCGATTACCTATTACCCATTACCCATTACCTAGTCCATTTAAATCTTTGCGCACAACTCCATCAAAATTTAAAATGAAATCTGCACCGTAAACTAACGATGGTGTTTGAAATCCAGGATGAAATTGTCCTGCAAGTACTCTCGAAACAATTTCTACGGCTGTCATTGCTGTTAATGTATAACCCTCAGGACATTGTAGGCGCGATACTGCTGTTTTGCCTGAGTCGTCTACAACTTCTCCCCAGAGGAGACTTTTGCCTTGAGTGCGTTCTATCTCTGTTGGTCCTGGTAACTGATTTTGAATCAAACGCTTTTGCAAATTTTGTACTGGGGGTAAGCTCAATAATCCACCAATATAACGCGTTGCAACCATTCCTATACGTATTGATGCGGGAAAGGCGGCGTAAACTTCAATATTAGGAATACCTGTACTGTAAAAAGCAGTAGATACATCTCCCCAGGGAATCGTTACGGCGATCGCTGAACCCTGTCCAAAATCAATTGTGCGCGTTTTCCAAGCTGCAGGAACTGAAGTGAGAACTCCGCTACGGCGTACTAAGCCGCCTTTACCTTGGGCTTCAACCATTGTAGTCGCTGTCCCGCGTGAAATTTTACCTAATGCTTGAAAGGCAAGAGTTAACTGTGTTGCGGTGGGAAGGCGGGCTTTGAGATGCGCAGCAAGACAATCGGAAGGAACAACATCAAAACCTACACCAGGAAGTAGCATGACACCTGAGGCTTGGGCAGAGGAATTTTGCGCGGCGATCGCCTCAAAGACTGCAACTTCTCCGGTAATATCTAAATAATGCGTCTTTGTGCGCAAGCATCCGGCAACTAGTAACTTTGCTGTTTGTGAAAAAGGACCTGCACAGTTTAAGACAACTGGTACGTCAGCTAATGCTTCATCAACAGCAGCGGTATTATCTAAAGTGAATATACGATACTCTAGTCCTAGTTCTGTCGCTAATGATGCTATTTTTTGGAGATTTCGTCCTACAAGGACGGGAGTTAGCCCTTTTTGTACTGCTAAGCGTGCAATGAGTTCTCCGGTGTAACCATTAGCGCCATATAGCAAGAATGATGACATTTTTAAAAAGGAGACTAGAAGGTACTGTTATTGTGAAATTGTTTGATGCTAATAAGAATCAACCATTAGCGTGATTTTTACTGTTCGTGCTCAATTTACTGAATTTATAATAAAAAATAAATTAACTTAAAATTGCATTTTGAGAGAAAGTGTTATTTCAAAACGAATTTTGGAGAAAGCTTGATGCTTACAACGACTGTGTTAGGTATGAATAATAAGGTGAATTGAGTGTCAACGCGAAAGTACAAAAATAAATATCGTCGTAAACAATACCCTCTCAACCGCTTACTTCAGTATAGTCGTCAATATCGCGGTCAAATTTGGTTGGCATCGCTGTATTCAGTGTTGAATAAAGTATTTGATTTAGCACCGCCTGCTTTAATTGGTGTTGCAGTTGATGTCGTTGTAAACCAACAAGATTCAGTTATTGCGCGTTGGGGCGTACAAGATATTTATACACAGTTTGTTATTCTTTCTATTTTAACTGTTATTGTTTGGATCTTCGAGTCAATTTTTGAATACGCTCACTCCCGACAATGGCGGAATTTAGCTCAAACAATTCAACATGATTTACGTTTAGATGCTTATCAACATTTACAAGAATTAGAATTAGCTTATTTTGAAGAACGCAGTACAGGTGGTTTGATGTCAATCTTAAGTGATGATATCAACCAGTTAGAACGATTTTTAGATATTGGTGCAAATGACTTAATTCAAGTAACAACGACGGTTGTTGTGATTGCAGGTGCTTTTTTTATTATGGCTCCGAGTGTGGCTTGGATGGCAATGCTTCCGATGCCATTTATTCTTTGGGGTTCGGTGGCGTTTCAACGATTGTTAGCACCACGTTATGCTGATGTGCGTGAAAAGGTGGGTTTTCTGAATTCGCGTTTGGCAAATAATTTGTCAGGAATGTTGACAATTAAAAGTTTTGTAGCAGAAGACTACGAAGCCCAACGGGTGCGTGAGGAAAGTGCAGCTTATCGTCAAAGTAATCGGAAGGCGATCGCACTTTCTGCGGCGTTTGTTCCACTCATTCGGATGATTATTCTTGCTGGCTTTACCGCGTTATTACTCTATGGTGGTTTAGCAGCAGTGGAAGGTAGAATTACTGTAGGAACTTACAGCGTGTTGGTGTTCCTAATTCAGCGGTTATTATGGCCTTTAACTCGATTAGGCGAAACGTTCGATCAGTATCAACGCGCTATGGCTTCAACCAGTCGCGTGATGAATTTACTTGATACTCCAGTTGCTATTCATACTGGAAACGTGGCGCTTCCTGTGGAGAAGGTACGCGGCGAAATTGAATTGCACAATGTCACTTTTGCTTACAATGGGCGCGATCCTGTCATTGAAAATTTATCGTTGTATGTTCCTGCAGGAAAAACAATCGCGATTGTCGGTTCTACAGGTTCGGGTAAGAGTACTTTAGTAAAACTGTTGTTGCGGTTGTATGAAGTGCAATCAGGTAGCATTATACTTGATGGCATTGAGTTACGCAATTTAAGATTTAACGATTTGCGTCGCGCGATTGGTTTAGTTAGCCAAGATGTCTTTTTGTTTCACGGAACAGTTGCAGAAAATATCGCCTACGGAAGTTTTGAGGCAACACCAGCAGACATTATCCATGCTGCTACTATTGCCGAAGCGCACGAGTTTATTATGCAACTTCCCCAAGACTACGATACGATAGTTGGCGAACGCGGGCAAAAGTTATCTGGGGGACAAAGACAAAGAATTGCGATCGCCCGTGCGGTATTAAAAAATCCTCCGATTTTGATTTTAGATGAAGCCACTTCTGCGGTAGATAATGAAACTGAAGCTGCAATTCAGCGATCGCTAGAGAAAATTACACTAAATCGTACAACGATTGCGATCGCGCATCGGCTATCTACTGTGCGTAATGCCGATTGTATCTATGTTATGGAATACGGCAAACTAGTCGAGAAAGGAACCCACGAACAACTTATCGCCCAACAAGGAATCTATACGAGTCTTTGGCGGGTACAATCAGGTTTAAACGTTGCTAGTGATTAGTTGCTAGTCACTAGTCACTAGTATCATCAGTAGTTGCTAGTCACTAGCCACTAGTCACTAGTCACTAGTATCATTAGTAGTTGCTAATCACTAGTCACTAGTATCATCAGTAACTAACCAGATTTGCTCTTATTACCAGTCTTTAAATTTTGCATTGCTTATGTTTTTTGGTAGCCCTCAACCTCATTCTCAAGAAAATACTTGGCAACGTCAGTTAGATCAATTTGCCAAAGTAAATCAGCAAGAACTCGCCGCCTTGTCTTGGGGATTATGGCTAGAAAATGGCGATCGTCAAGGAACTTTAGGAATTAATTTGAAGCCTCAACCGCATTTTGTGTATTGTCCAAAATCGGCAATCGAAGCTTTCAATGATAATGTGGAAAATCAAATTCAAGAGATTTTAGGTATTGTTGATAACCATCAACCCGAAAAAGAGGTTTTAATTATTGGTATTGGTAGCGAACAAATCAAAATAGTTCATTATGAACCTGACCCTACACCACCTATTTGTTATGCACAATTAGCAACTGATGTTAATACTTTATTAGAACAATTAGAACAGCATTTATCTGAACAAATAT
Source organism: Gloeocapsopsis sp. IPPAS B-1203 (assembly GCF_002749975.1). NCBI lineage: Bacteria > Bacillati > Cyanobacteriota > Cyanophyceae > Chroococcidiopsidales > Chroococcidiopsidaceae > Gloeocapsopsis > Gloeocapsopsis sp. IPPAS B-1203. The sequence goes on from NZ_PEIG01000019.1 coordinate 21,392, forward strand.
CCTAAAAAATGAGTAGCTTAAATATGAAAATCCTCAATAGCTATCATGAATGACACAGATAAAAGAAAACTCCTGTCTGGATTAAGCCACGGTTCTTTAATTCTTAATATTGTTGTATTTCCAGTTCTCGTACCAATTATTATCTTGTTGGTTACGGATGATGCAATTGTACGTAGTAATGCCAAAGAAGCAATTTTTGCAATTAATGTCATTATTTGTGCTGTTATTAGTTCGCTACTTATTTTGGTAGAAGGTCTTGGTATTTTTCTACTTTACCTACTTGCTATTATCAGCTTTATCATGCCACTTATTGCTACTATTTATGCCGTGAAAAACATACATAAGCCGTATCATTATCCTTTAATTTGGCATTTTTTATAGCGGTATATAAGTGAAGCTAATAGAACAATGTATCGCTAACTGATTTAAATTGTGAAGTTTTTAGGAACAAACTATAAAATACCTAAAAAAGAGATAATGATTTAAGATCGCTATACTATGTACCGTTTTAATCAAAAGGACAATTTGGCAGAATGCAGCCTGTCCAATCAACACAGCAAAATCAAGAAATTCAACAGGATAGTTCTGTAGCTGTAGATACAGCCATTTTCTTTGAACTTTCTACAGATTTACTGTGTGTCATTAGCTGGGATGGTACGTTGAAGAAGGTAAATTCAGCTTTTGGTAAGACATTAGGATATTTAGCTGCCCAATTACAGCAGCAGAAGTTTATAGACTTGGTTCATCCTGAAGATCAAGATAAGACACTTGCAGCGATCGCTCAAAGTCAAATAAGTGATGGCACAGCATCTTGTGAGAATCGCTACCGCTGTGATGATGGTTCGTATAAACTCTTAGAGTGGAATGTCCGTTTTGAAGTAAAGACAGGATTGATTTACGCAATCGCCCGCGAAGGTGCAAATAATTCCACTATAGATACGGCACTCTATCGCACCTTAGCACGCAATCTTCCCAAAGCTGCTGTCTTCTTATTTAACCATGATTTGCGTTACGAGCTATGCGAGGGTCAAGAAATAGCCAGCATGGGCTTTACTCAAGCTACATTGACAGGAAAAACCATTTGGGAAGCATTACCACCAGAATGTTGTGCAGAAGTTGAGTCATTGTATCGCGCAACACTCACAGGACAAGAAATTGTGACTGAAATGATTTGTTGCGGTCATGCTTACGCCGTACATACTGTACCTGTGTGTAACGAACAGCAGGAAATTGTTGCAGGGATGGCGATCCTCCAAAATATTGATGAACGCAAGCAAAATGAGGAAACGGTACGACGACAAATCGGAGAAATTGAAGCAATTTATACCTCCGCACCAATTGGATTATGTTTCTTAGATACTGACTTGCGTTATGTGCGCGTCAACGATCGCTTAGCCGAAATTAATGGTATCCCAGCAGCAGAACACATCGGTAAATCTATTGAGGAACTCTTACCTGAACTAGGCGAATTGCAAGCACAATTGTTTGCACAAGTGATTCAAACTGGAGTACCTATTTTAGATGTGGAATTACATGGTACTACTCCAGCGCAACCAGGAATTGAGCGTGATTGGTTAGTGAGTTACTACCCACTACGCGATCGCGATAACTATATTCTTGGTATCAATATTGTTGTTCAAGAAATTACACAGCCCAAGCAACAAGCTGCTGAACTCAAAGAACGAGAACGACAGCTAACAACAATTTTATCAAATACTCCCGATGTGATTTGCCGTTACAGTAAGGACTTTCGCTATCTTTATATTAGTCCTGCTGCTGAACGAATTGTCGGGATTTCAACAAACCAATTTATTGGTAAAACAAATGCAGAAATAGGGATGCCAGAAACATACACTAAGACTTGGGAGAATCTGATTAGAGAAGTTTTGACAACAGGTCATCAACAAACCTTAGAGTTTAACTTCTCCTATGCATCTAAAACGTGGCATTTCTACTCAATATTTATTCCAGAATTTGCATCTGACGGTTCAGCTGAATCAGTACTCGTTGTCAGTCGTGATGTCACCGAACGTCGTCAAGCTGAAGAATCCTTAGCGAAAAGTCAAGATTGGTTGCAACTTTCCCAACAAGCAGGACATATTGGTGCTTTTGTTTGGGACATGACGACAGGAGATATTGTTTGGACGCAACAGCTAGAAATTCTGTATGGGTTAACTCCTGGTAGCTTTGGCGGTACTTACGAACACTGGCGACAACAAGTTCACCCAGAGGACTTAGCGCAAATTGAGCAAAGTTTGCAAGAGAAAATGCAGACTCGCAGTGAAGAGTGGCAAGGAGATTTTCGGATTTTTCACGCTCAAACTGGGGAAATGCGCTGGATTGCTGCTAAAAGTCGCTTTTTCTATGATTCTGGGCAGCCAATACGGATGATTGGTGTCAATCTTGATATTAGCGATCGCAAACATACAGAAGTTGCGTTACGTGAAAGCGAACTGAATTACCGGATGTTGGCAGATACAATGCCACAGTTGTTTTGGACAACGCTACCCGATGGCTACCACGAATACTACAATCAACGCTGGTACGATTATACCGGATTGACGTTAGAGGAAACCAAAGGGACTGGCTGGAATCACGTGTTGCATCCTGAGGATCAACAACGCAGTTGGGAAGTCTGGAGTGAGTCGCTGCGTACAGGGAAGAATTATGAAATTGAATATCGCTTTCGCCGCTATGATGGGGAATACCGTTGGTTTTTAGGAAGAGCATTTCCTTTACGCGATTGCAATGGACACATTATGCGCTGGTTTGGTTCGTGTACTGATATTCACGATCAAAAAATTGCCTTAGAAGAACGCGATCGCGCCGTAGAACGCGAACGAACCGCAAGATCGCAAGCTGAAGCAGCGAACCGAATTAAAGATGAGTTTCTAGCAGTACTATCACACGAGTTGCGATCGCCACTCAATCCAATTTTAGGTTGGGCAAAACTTCTTCTCAGTCGAAAATTTGATGAAGAGACAACGCGCAAAGCTTTACAAACAATCGAGCGCAATGCACAATTACAAACACGCCTGATTGAAGACTTACTAGATATCTCGCGAATCTTACGCGGTAAGCTGAGCTTAAACATCACGCAAGTTAACTTAGTCACAATTGTAGAAGCCGCACTCGAAACTGTACGACTCGCGGCAGAAGCGAAAGCGATTAACTTACACTTCATCATTGCATCGGCACGCGATCGAGAGTTCCAGATGACTGGAGATGCAGCGCGGTTGCAGCAAATTATTTGGAATCTCCTCACGAATGCAGTCAAGTTCACCCCCAATGGTGGGCGCGTTGAAGTCAAGCTGGATTATGTGTTCTCAGGTTTGAATTATGAATTGGGGAATTCTACAACTCAAAACTCACAAAGATGTGTGCAAATTCAAATCAGCGATACTGGTAAAGGAATTGCACCTGAATTTCTCGCCCATGTATTTGATTATTTCCGTCAAGCTGATAGCAGCATTACGCGAAAATTTGGTGGACTAGGGTTAGGACTTGCTATTGTACGTCATTTAGCTGAACTGCATGGTGGTTCAGTCAAAGCTGATAGTCAAGGCGAAGGTAAAGGCGCAACATTTAGCGTCACGCTACCGCTACCAGAAACAGATATAGGAAATGCAAGCTTAAGTAATAACACGCATGACAATGACTCTGATCTCCCACTATTGGGAATACGAGCATTAATTGTAGATGACGAAGCGGATATGCGCGAATTACTTGTTGTAACTTTAGAACAATATGGCGCGCAAGTTACTGCTGCTGCATCAGCAAGTGAAGTCTTAGAACAGTTACCACAAGCCTATCAGATTCTCATTAGTGATATCGGAATGCCCAACATAGATGGCTACACACTAATGCGGCAAATTAGAACCTTACCAATTGAACAAGGAGGATCAATACTTGCGATCGCCTTAACTGCTTATGCTGGCGAAACCGATCAACAAGCAGCGATCGCCGCTGGATTTAATCGACATTTAGCAAAACCCGTTGAACCTGCTAAGTTGTTAGCAACTATTATCAATCTATTAAGCAAATCATAAATCTTGAGCTAAGATGAGTGTCATTGCTTGCTGTAGAATCTCTTCTCGATTAACTATTTTTGCTAATTCATCCGGTTGATAACGTCCTTCTTCAACTTCTAAAGCAGCGCAATCTATTGCTGCTGGATAAGCTTCTTCTAAAGCAATACGTACATTTTCTGGTGGTAAGTAATAACCACCTGCTTGGCGACGTTTATTCTTTTTCTCGATCATCCAAATTGAATTACGAATTGAAACTTCCCACGAGCGCGTAGAACGCTTTTCGGCATGTTGTTTGATAAGATGAAGCAAAAGAATGACTGCATAACTACTGATTGCACTAATTTTGTCATCGCGACTCATTTCTTCAAGTTCTTCAACAATTGCTAATGCTCCTTTAACATCACCTTGTAATAGCAATTCTTTGAGTGTAAATAATTCTTCCATAGCATTATTTCAATTCCTTTGCTCAGTTATAAAGTTTAGAATGTGTTCAGCAGTAATCTGGGGTTGTTCAAGATGCGGTACATGACCGCAGTCTTTAATCCAAATAAGTTTACTATGTGCGATCGCTTGTTGAAACTGATTAGCATCTTTGATGCCTAAAATGCGATCGTCTTCTCCCCACAAAATCAGCGTTGGTTGCTGAATTTGCGTCAATTTGTCTTTAAAAGACGTGTAACCACCACTTTTTGTAAAAGCAATTAAAGCTTGATTCCATCCAGGCACATTTAAATGCAATGCAGCACATAATTGAGCATCAACTGAAGCTAAGCTTTTATTTTTATACGCAGCACGACTAATACTATTGCGTACTCGCGGGTTGCGTAAAAACTCTGTCGCCAATCGATCCAATGGTGGAAACATGAGTTTTCCCATTGCAGAACCGGCACTAAACCCTGCACTATCTATTAATACTAATTTTTGCACAACCTCTGGATAAGTTAGTGTAAAGTCAATTGCTGCTGCACCTCCCATTGATGCACCAACTAAGATAACAGGTCGATCAATTAAAGCTTTCCAGAAACAATATAAATGATTTTTAATAGCACTTGGACTGAAAGTAAGATTGGCGCGTTCAGTAAAGCCAAAACCTAATAAATCGACCGCCCAAGTGTTATTTTTAGCTGCTAATAACGGTAGTAAACGACGAAATTCTAATACAGAACTATCAAAGCCATGCAAAAGTAAAATTGGTTGATCGCTGTTACCTTGATGAACATAAGCTGTAGTAATTGCTTGTGCAGTTAAGGGAGTGGCGATCGCCTGAAATTTAATATTTTTTGCTAGCTCAATTGATGTTGATTCAGTAAGTTGATTAATTAGCTGATTTAAATTAATTTTCATAACAATTTAGCCACCCGTTAACAACATAGCAGCAATAAATAACTACTGATAAACTTCTCTTTACCAACTCTACACGAACACTACTAAAAAATAAGGTAGTAGCTCTGAATTAATTCAGCTTACTACTACCAAGATAAAATATATAAAAACCTACAATTTAACCACAAATAGCTTGATTAATCTCCGGTGACAGCTTCTTTAATTTGCTCAGCAGCTTGTTTTGTACCAGGATCGATCGGCTCATCAAGGTTAAGTTTATCCTTGATATTTTCAAAAACTCCTTTATTCGTATCTTGTGCTTTTTCGGCTGCTGTTTTGGTTGCTGGTTTGTAGCCTTCTTTTTCTAAAAGCCTTTCTGCTTTTTCAGTTTCTTCTCTAAGTTTTTCGGCTTTAGGACGTCCCTGACTATCTACTCGGTCAACTTGGTACGCAGTAGCCTCTGGTGTAACTGGTTCAGCTTGTACTTGCACGGCTGTACTCACCATAAAAGCCAATGCTACGAGAAAAACAGTAACAATCTGCCGTAGTTTAATTCTTTGCAACCACGATCGCTTCATTTAGACCCTCCACTGTAGTTCTTGAAGTCGAAATTAAGCTTACACGGTTTAGCAGTACTCTGTTAAGAGTAGCGAGATAGAGATTTAGGCAAAAACGTAGATTGATGCTAACCATAAAGATTTGTAAAAGAAATGTCAAGTATTATTACACAGTTATTCGTTCATCCTGTTAAAGGACTAACACCGCAAGCCGAAACTCAAGTTACCTTGCAAGCAGGACATGGAGTATTAGGCGATCGCGCTTTTGCTTTGATGTACGATACTTCTGCATCATCCAACTCTCATGTTGTCCCGTGGATGCAAAAGCGCAACTTTGCAATGCAATGCGATCTACCTGGATTAGCAGCTTTGGATTGTTACTACGATTTTAAAACTGAATTATTAACGATTAAACACAAAGGTAAAGAGTTACTTATCGCCAAAACAAATTCTGAGGAACGTAACTTAATTAGTGTATTTTTTACGGGTTATCTTGCAACCGAGTTAAAATTGCCGTTACGGCTAGTTGGTGAAAACGATGGAAAAACTCGTTACCCCGATCGCCACACAGCACACGTATCACTAATTAATCAAGCAACGTTAGATCAATTAAGCGATATTGCTAGACAGCCAGTTGATATACAACGCTTTCGTCCTAATATTGTCTTTAAGGGTATACCAGCATGGGCAGAGTTTGATTGGATAGGACAAGTGTTTCAATTAGGTTCTGTACAAATCGAAATTACTGCCCCTATAAATCGCTGTTTAAATATTGATGTAAATCCTAAAACAGGAGAGCAAGATTTACCGTTACTTTCGCTATTACAACAACACTTTCATCACAGGCAGACAGGAGTTCTTGCCAAAGTCATTACAAGCGGTATAGTAACCGTTGGCGATCGCTTGCAGCCTTTAAATCTTAATTAAAAAAAACAAAACCAGCAAACAAACGCTTGCTGGATGGCATTTTTTCTTGTAGAACTTATACTTTGTCAATTGTATCCTTCATTGCATCTTTGGCATCTTCAATCGCGTGGATAGTTGCAGCTTCCTCTTGCTTTGCTTGACCTTCTGCTTTATCTTTAGTATTACCTGTAATTTCACTCACAGCTTCTTGAAGCTTTCCTTCTACATTCTTAGCAACTGCTTCTGCCCGATTTTCAATACTCATTTGCTTCTCCTTGACATTACCTCATTTTATTAGAAAAATATACTAAAGTAAATTTTAAAACTTTACATCCCTCATTAGTTAGATTTTTAACACTTCAGTAAAAAATATCTATGATCTGATACAGATTTTTCTATTTTTACGTATACGTATATAAGTAAGATAGATGTGTTCCGTAAAAGCTGAGTCAACTAACCGTTAACCAATAAGAAATAGCAAACACTATCGACTGTGCTTTTTTTATAACAAATACTTATTATTAGCTTGCGTCAGTCATTCTACGGGAACAATAAAAACAACAAATCTTTATCTTGCGAACTCATAGAATGGAAAGATTGAGGTTAGAATATGTCCTCAAGCCGCTGGCGTTCTCAGACAACAAAGGTGATCTCACCTCAACAGAACAATCGTCACAATGAAACAGAAACGCCGCGAAAAAATATCAAAAAAAGTTGGTTTGCCTCGGCTACAAGTAAATCTTGTGGCTTGCGGTGGAAAACAAGACTGTTATTTGGTGGTGCAATTACTTCTCTAGTAGCCATTTTATATACTACTGCTTCCACTGTGTTGCTCAGCAGTCTGGAAAAAGTTGAAATCGAAGAAACATACCGAAACGTTGAGGGATTTTTAGATGCTTTTGCCCAAACACAAGAAGAGTTTAGTTTACGCTTGGCAGATTGGGCAATATGGGACGATACTTATCGATTTGTACAAGATAGAAATCAAGATTACATCAATCTTAATATAACTTTAGATTCACTGCAGTATTTACAAATTAATGCAGCAGTCTTTCTAAATAACAAAAATCAAATTATTTATAGTGTGGGGTTCGATGTAGAGAAAAATCAAAAAACATCTATTCCTATATCATTAGAACATTATATCATTAACAATAAAAATTTAGTACAACACTCTAAAGCTAACAGTAGTTTAATAGGAGTCATTGCTTTACCTCAAGGTCCTATGCTCATAGCCTCGCGCCCTATTGTCAATAGTAGAGGTGAAAAACCAATTCGAGGAACATTAGTCTTTGGGCGCTATCTTGACAAAACAAAAGTTGCAACGTTAGCGACAAAAAGCCGCTTGAATATCACAATACGAAGTCTTAATCAAACATTACCACCAGATTTTCAAACAGCACTATCTGAATCTTTTAAAAATCATAGAATTTTTGTGCGTCCAATTTGCGATCGCGTCGTTGCAGGCTATGCTCTCTTAACAGATGTAGAAGCTAAACCTGTTGCACTTTTAAAAGTAGAAACTCCCAGAATTATCTACCAACAAGGCATCACTAGCCTATCTTATCTTTTGCTTTTATTAGTATCAATTGGATTAGTTTTTACTGGGGTGACGTTACCGTTACTAGAACGACTAATCTTTTTACGATTTGAGCGACAAGAACAAGAGGAACGTTATCGCGCTGTTGTTGCTCAAGCTTCTGAGGGAATATTTCTAATTGATGCGGAAACTAAAGTTTTGCTGGAGGCAAATATTGCCTTACAAAACTTACTTGGTTATTCTGATACAGAAATTTTACAACTGACACTTTATGATATTGTTGTTGGCGATCGCGACCTAATTAATGCTGATCTAGAGCACATTTCAGCAAAAGACTATAACTTCACGCGAGAATACAAATATCTATGTGAAGATACTTCTTTAATTGATGTTGAAGCAAGTGCAACTCAAATTTTATACAATGAAAAAGATACTTATTGTATTGTGGTGCGAAATATCACTGAACGCAAGAAAGTTGAGAACGCACTACGAGAAAGCGAAAAACGCTTGTCTTGGCAAGCCAGTCACGATTCTTTAACCGAACTTGTCAATCGCCGAGAATTTGAGCAACGCTTGGCACATGTATTAGAAAGTGCAAAAACTGAAGGTACGCAGCATGCATTATGCTACTTAGATTTAGATCAGTTCAAAATTATTAATGATACCTGCGGTCATTTTGCTGGCGATCGCCTATTATGCCAAGTCAGTGTTTTATTTCAAAACAGATTACGCAAAACTGATGTGTTGGCGCGTTTAGGAGGTGACGAATTTGGCATTATCTTTTATCAATGTTCTTTAGAACAAGCTACAAGAATTGCGGAAGCACTACGACAGCAAATTAGCGAATTTCCTTTTATATGGAAAGAAAGAATTTTTTCAGTTACTACAAGTATCGGAATCGTTGCCATTAATGCAGATACTCCCAATCTAGCTAGCGTGTTGAGTGCTGCAGACGCAGCTTGTTATGCTGCTAAGAATAAAGGGCGTAATCGAATCAACATCTATCAACCTAACGATCTTGAAATAGCCCAGCAACGAGGTGAAATGCAATGGGTTTCACAAATTCCCAAAGCACTAGAAGACAACCGCTTTTGTTTATACTATCAAGAGATTGCCTCCTTAACAGATACAAGTAATCAACAACACGGTGAAATTTTATTGCGCCTAAAAGATGAGAACGATCAAATTGTACTGCCAATGGCATTCATTCCAGCGGCTGAGCGCTATAACTTAATGCATCTGATTGATCGCTGGGTAATTTCTACGCTGTTTGCTTATTTGGCTCAGTTACAAGCTGACAGCGATCGCACAATTTATGCAGTCAATCTTTCAGGAGCAAGTATTAACGACGAAAGTTTTATTGATTTTGTTCAAACACAATTTACATATTATCAAATTCTCCCATCAAGGATTTGCTTTGAAATTACTGAAACACTAGCGATCGCAAATCTAAATAAAGCTGCGTCATTCATTCGCAAACTAAAAAAAACTGGCTGCTACTTTGCTTTAGATGATTTTGGTAGTGGGATGTCTTCGTTTGCATATTTGAAAAACTTACCAGTAGATTATCTCAAAATCGACGGCTCTTTGATTAAAGATATAGTCGAAGATGCGATCGCTTACAGTATGGTAGAAGCTATTAGCCGTATTGCTACTGTGATGAAACTCAAAACGATTGCTGAGTTTGTTGAAAATGAAGCAATTCAAGCAAAGTTGAGAGTACTTGCAGTTGATTATGCCCAAGGTTACGGAGTCGCTAAACCAAAACCACTAGATCTCGTACATGGCTTACAAATCTCCTCTGACTAATGTCAGGGTTACTCCACTAAAATGTAGCTGCATGCACTAAGACAATACTTTTAGTCACTATTCCACAGCGAATTTTGCTAAGCTTAAGAATTAAAAATAAACTTTTTGAGATTATTGTATAACTTACTTAACAATTCATTGATTAATTGAATACAATCTTCAATTATTTTCAAAATACATTGATAATTATTTACCGCCATCAGTTCATTTGCAGACGATAATTTAAAGAATATAGGCGTTATTGCAAATGGAGTAAGTAACGATGCCTAATCACTTTTCGATATTAGATGATGAAAACAGAGTCTATGGAGAATGGCATGGTCATCTGCATTATACGTTAATGTATCAAAGCAGAGATAGAGCCGAACAAGTCGCCAGAGACCATCATATGTTAGGGTACAAAATCGTGCCATCAGAAGCAGCAGTAAGATACTCGCAAAGTAGATACTCAGAACACAAGTAAAGATAAAAAAGAGGGGTCTTGAACCCCTTCTTTTTAATAAAGGCTACTATTTTGACTGAAAATTTTACCTTGCAGTTCAGAAATTAGCTTTCCATATCTTATAAATGCGATCGCGTCCCTAACCTCCGCCGCACGCAACGACAAATGCTGCCCCAACTAGGTTTTACTCCTGAACCCTGAGTGCTATAATCTTGCCTACCCACATTCAATGCGTTCGATTTCATAGTCTCTCTGGTTGCATTCACTATAAAATTATTCAGAAGCACTCCCTCGGGTAATGAGGACTTGCATAGATTGCTCGGTCAAGTTGAGAATAAGTTAAAGTAACGCACACCAGTACAGGAGACCTGCGGTGAGTCAGGAGTTTGATTACGATTTAGTCATTATTGGCGCTGGAGTTGGCGGACATGGTGCTGCTTTACACGCGGTTAGTTGTGGATTGAAAACCGCGATTGTGGAAGCAGCAGATATGGGTGGAACTTGTGTCAATCGGGGTTGTATTCCTTCCAAAGCACTACTTGCTGCTGCCGGTCGCGTGCGAGAATTACGCAATGCTCATCATCTGAAAGCCTTGGGAATTCAGGTTGGAAATGTTGAGTTTGACCGTGCTGCGATCGCCAATCATGCAAACAACTTAGTCAGCAAAATTCAAGGCGACTTGACAAACAGCCTCAAACGTCTAGGCGTTGATATCATTCGAGGCTGGGGTAAAGTAGCTGGACAACAGAAAGTCACGATCGCCACTGACAATGGTGAAAAAATTGTTACAGCTAAAGATATTATCCTTTCTCCTGGTTCTGTCCCTTTTGTTCCTCCAGGAATTGAAGTAGACGGCAAAACGGTCTTTACAAGCGATCAAGGTGTCAAGCTAGAATCACTTCCCGACTGGGTGGCAATTATTGGTAGCGGCTACATTGGGCTAGAGTTTTCTGATGTTTATTCTGCGCTAGGTTGTGAAATCACGATGATTGAAGCCCTAGACCAACTCATGCCAGGATTTGACCGCGATATTGCTAAACTAGCTGAACGCATCTTAATTACACCGCGCGATATTGAAACCCATGTAGGAATCTACGCGAAGCGGGTGATTCCTGGATCTCCTGTAGTAATTGAACTAGCAAACTTCAAAACAAAAGAAGATGTTGATGTCATTGAAGTAGACGCTTGCTTAGTTGCTACCGGACGCATCCCTGTTACGCAAAACCTCGGCTTAGAATCTATTGGTGTCGAACTCGATCGGCGTAACTTTATTCCTGTAGACGATCGCATGGCAGTATTATCTGCGGGTGAACCTGTACCGCATTTATGGGCGATTGGTGATGCTAACGGCAAAATGATGTTAGCTCATGCAGCTTCTGCCCAAGGTATCACAGCAGTCGAAAATATTTGCGGGCGACACCAAGAAATTGATTATCGCAGTATCCCTGCTGCCGCATTTACGCACCCTGAAATTAGCTATGTAGGAATGACAGAAACTGCAGCAAAAGATCTGGGTAAAGAACAAGGATTTGAAGTGGGTGCAGTACGAACTTATTTCAAAGGTAATTCTAAAGCCTTGGCTGAAGGTGAAGCCGACGGTATCGCCAAAGTTGTCTATCGCAAAGACACTGGTGAAGTTCTCGGAGTCCACATCATGGGAATGCACGCTTCGGACTTAATTCATGAAGCTTCTGCGGCGATCGCCAACCGTCAATCTGTCCGCTCCTTAGCCCATCTCGTCCACGCCCACCCCACACTATCTGAAGTACTGGACGAAGCCTACAAACGCGCCATTGCTTGAGTAAAATGCGAATCGGTAATGGGTAATAAGTAATGGGTGATTCTTAATTAAGTATTGTTCTAATGACCAGTTATCCCAATGACCAGTTACCAATTACCAATTACCAATTACCAATGACCTGTTACCCATTACCCAATATGCAAATTCGCCGTCGATCGCCCAATACATCGGTTGATATAAGAAGCTTACGCTATCAGGTTGCTATTCCTAATGCTGAACCACAAAATATTTTAGAAAAGATTGTCTGGCATAAAGAAACTGAAGTTGCGCAACTACGAGAAAAACTTCCTTTAGTCGAACTTCAACGCAAAGCACTTGCAGCATCACCAACTCGTGATTTTATTGGTGCATTACGTCAAGGAAAGACAACACCTGCACTCATTGCTGAAGTCAAAAAAGCTTCACCAAGTAAAGGTGTTTTTCGCGAAGATTTTGATCCTGTCGCGATTGCGCAATCTTATACTCAAGGAGGCGCAAGTTGTCTTTCGGTATTAACGGATGAAAAGTTCTTTCAAGGCAGTTTTAACAATCTTGCCTTAATTCGTAGTGCCGTAGATTTACCACTTTTGTGCAAAGATTTTATTATCTATCCGTACCAAATGTACATGGCGCGGATTCGCGGTGCAGATGCAGTACTGTTAATTGCCGCAATTCTGAGCGATCAAGATTTACAATACTTTGTCAAAATTGCAACTGCGCTTCATATGATAGCCTTAGTCGAAGTTCATACATTAGAAGAACTAGACCGCGTTTTAGCTGTTGATGGAGTACAATTAATTGGTATAAATAATCGCAATCTTGCAGATTTTTCCGTAGATTTACAAACAACTTGTACTTTACTAGAAGCACGAAAAGAGGAATTGCGATCGCGCAATATCTTAGCTGTCAGCGAGTCAGGACTGCATACGCCAGCAGACCTCAAAGTAGTATCCTCCGCAGGTGCAGCAGCAGTACTAATTGGGGAATCCCTTGTCAAACAGCCCGATCCGCAAGCAGCAATCGCCGCTTTGTTTACCACCTTGTAATTAACGGTTGCGCTCTCGACTATGAAAGTACACCTGTATACATAAAAAAGAGCGCTTCAAAATCCAAAATTAATTTTTATGCAGACAATTCCCCTTCCTTCCCCAATTCACTATGAACTTCTATTGCAGTTATTAGAGCAACAAACCATGTCCGCAGTGAGTCAAAATCCAACTTTGCGCGAACAGGTGAATCAGCTAATTATTACCCTGCGTAAAGCCGCTGCGCAACAAAAACATCTAGAAGAAAGTTGTCAACAGTCACAGATTACGATTGAATCGCGGTGGTCACTTAATCATCAGTAGCATGCCTGGTGAGCATAAAAAGCAGGCAATGATAAAGTGAGCAGTTGTATAATTTATCACTAATTAAAACAAACTAGCCAATTTCTGCGCGTGCTTTGAGTGTTTGATTCATTTTTTCAAAACCAATTTTAGTTTTGGTATCCAAACTTTTTGCTAAAAAAGGAACGAGTATTCCAGAAAATATTTCACCGTGAATAAATCGAATGCGATCGCTTCCCAATGGCTCAATTTGAAAATAATGCTCTCCGTTAAAGATTCCTGGTAAAAATAACTGTCCTAACCAACGAAATTCTCGTTCTGGTTCAGCAACCAAAACTGTAGGTCGAAACGTGATTATGTTTCCTCCTGGTGGTTGCAGTTGCACTTCTAGGCGCACCCCTTTTTTCACCTCACCACTCGCAGAACGAATAAACGGGTTCCATTGGGGATACTCATCAAAGTCAGTTAAGATATTCCACACAGTGCTAGCAGAAGCATTAATCTCAATGTTTGTAGTTAGCTGCTTCACGATCAATCTCCTCAAAACTAGGAAAAAGTTGATAGTATCTGATCGCGCGATCGCACGAGTTCTGCTAACCCAGATACACGAGAGACAATCGGTGTATAACCTAGTTCGCTACGTGCTTTGCGATCGCTCAATATTAATTCTTGACCGATCAGCCGCACCATTGTTCGCGTTAATGGTGGCGTATCCTGACGGCGAGTGACTTGCCAAAAAGTTTCCGCAATTCTAGCAAGTTTCCAAGCTAAGCGATAAGGAATACTGCGATTTCCTGGTGTTACGCCTTCAATTTGTAGCAGTGTTGTGACCCACTCGCGAAACTGCACTAGATCGTCATCTGCTAAAAAATATGCCTGTCCGCCGGAACTGCGCTCAGCTGCCAAAATTGCACCATGACATACGTTTGCTACATGAGTTGTTGTGTATGTATAATTGCCCCGATCAATCCACATAAATTGACCTGCCCGTACTGCTTGAGCCAATTGAGGGATAGCACGATCTCCAGTTCCCCAAATCCAAGCAGGGCGAACAACTGCTGTCATAAAACCTGGTTGATTAGCAGCAGTGACTTGTTGCTCTGCCAAGCTCTTGGTGGCAATATACGGAGAGAAAGTAGGCTGTTGTAGTGGAAAATCTTCATCTGCATGACCAAGAGGTTTATGGTTCATCACACTTGCACTTGCGCCTACTTGGACAAATTTCTCAACTTTGGCAGTTTTAGCAGCAGCTATCCGCTGTGTACCGACAACATTAGCTTGATAAAACGTTGCATAGCTTCCCCAAGTACTCAGCAAGCCAGCAACATGAACGACAATCTCGCAATCGCGCATTCCATCAGTCATAACTGCTTGATCGAGTAGATCGCCACGCACCACATCTGCGCCCAAATGACTTACCCGTTTTGCTGCTTGTTCTGAACGAGCTAGCGCCTTAACTTGATATCCACGTTCTCGCAACATCTGAATCATACAGTGACCGACAAACCCTGAACCACCAGTCACAAATACTTTCATTGTGGCTCCTTGTAACGTATGACAAAAATTGAAATCTGTCACTAATTAAATGAACGATAACATGATGCTATAGCTATGACAAGTGACAAAAGTTGAAATGTGTCACAAGCACCTAAATACAACCTATTTTCAAGGCAACAATGAGTAAGTCAAGAATTGTCTGAGCTTGTTCTTCGCTAGGTTCATCGATAGTATCTACGACAAGCAGCGGATGGTGAAATTTCAATGTTGCATCCCAAACTGCATTGGTGGCGCGTTCGAGATCAATAATCTGCAATTCTCCTGTCTGTACTCCGCTACGGAGAATCTCTTTGAGAATAGCGCGGATAGCTTGAATGTGTTGTGCAACAACGGTGCGATGCTCTTGAAGGATGGTAGTGAATGTTTCAAAAAGTTCTTGTTCGGTAGCACATTCTTGGCGTTTGATCCGATACAACTCCAAAACATAAGCTTTAAGCTTGGCAACAGCTGGTATTTGCTGAGTGGCGATCGCTTGTAGTGCAATTTCTGTTTGACGCAACCATTGCTCAATCACAGCATCAATAATATCGGCTTTAGCCTTAAAAAAACGGTAAACATTCGCATGAGACATTCCACAAGCACGCGCAATCTCACTAACTGTTGTCCGTGCATAGCCATAGCGTCGGAGATGAGCTTCTGCGGTTGTCAAAATTAGAGCACGGGTTTCTTGCACAGTGCGATCGTCTTGCATTTATCAGTGTTAGACCTAACACACCACAACTAACACATTTTATCTTTGTGCTGAGTACTCAAGGTCAGACTAATTTTTTTACTCAAATGTATAATCTGCACATTTCTCAAAGCGAGTACATTGACTAAAATCAAATCACCTCGCTCAATCTGCATCGATTAGCAGCCGTTAAGTCCAGCTACCTGTACAGATGCTCAATTCTAGGAACAATCCGTGTTGCAGCAAAATACTACCAGCAATTTAGAACATCAGCGCGATCGCAACTTACATGCGATCGCAACAAAAAAGACAAAATTTAGACAAAGTAATGCTGACGATCAAACTGAGCAAAAGCAACTAGAGCGCATTAGTCAACTCGAACGCGCCCTCGAACAGTCGTTAACGTACTTAGCAGAATTGAGAAGAAAGCTGAAAACGCAGGATTTACTAGAAGCGCAGCTAGCAGCCGTCGAGGAGATAGCAAATGTACAACAACAAGCAATCCTCAAATTACAACAACAACTGGTACAACAGCAGCAATCTCAAGTGCAATTACAACAAGCGCGATCGCATCAAATCATGCAACAAACAGTAGCACTTCAAGAACAAATTATCCAGCAATCGCAACAAGTTGGTGAATATGTAGCTGCTGTTCAGTATTGGAAAGAGCAATACTTAGCAAGTGTGACTCTTTCGCTCGAACTTAAAGAAGTGCTGGAAAGACTTGTCCCAGAAAGATTATTTGAACTTACTCATTTGCTAACAACAGTGCAATTAATGACACAACAAACACGAGAAGTTGTGTCAACGTTACCTGCAGCTGCAAAGCATTCATCTAAAGTAGATTTACCACCTTTTCTAAAATAGCCTTATTCTCATACAATCGCACCTCAGCACCCTTGCACCTCTGCTCTCTACAGATGTATCAGCGATCGCACTTTCCAGGTATAATCAAAAAATTTCCTAAAAATTGTACAAGCTTTTCAACTTGTGCAATCTGAGATCAACCCCTAACTCTTCACACAACAGTAGGACAACAATGCAAGACAAGCTGATGCTGATGATTCCTGGTCCCACACCGGTACCAGAGGCAGCGCTACTCGCTTTAGCCAAGCACCCAATTGGTCATCGTACCAGTGAATTTAGCAATATGCTGGCGGAAGTGACAGAAAACCTCAAGTGGCTGCACCAAACCCAAAGCGACGTAATGATGCTGACTACCAGCGGTACAGGTGCACTAGAAGCTGGAATGATTAATTTTTTAAGTCCAGGCGATCGCATTTTGGTTGGTTGTAACGGCAAGTTTGGCGAACGCTGGGCGGAAGTTGGTGAAGCTTACAACTTAAATGTTGAAAGAATTACTGCTGAGTGGGGACAACCCCTCGATCCCCAAGCATTTGCAGAAAAACTCGCAGCAGATAAAGAAAAACAAATCAAAGCTGTCGTTGTTACCCACAGCGAAACATCAACTGGCGTACTCAATGATTTAGAAACAATTAACCGTCACGTTAAAAACCACGGTGAAGCATTAATTATCGTTGATGCAGTGACAAGCCTGGGTGCAGTTAATGTACCAATGGATGCTTGGGGTTTAGATGTTGTTGGTTCTGGTTCGCAAAAAGGTTATATGATTCCTCCAGGACTAGGAATCGTTGCTGTTAGCCCTAAAGCATGGGAGGCTTATAAAACGGCGAAGTTACCCCGCTACTACCTCGATTTAGGTAAATATCGCAAAGCAACTGCAAAAAAAACAACTCCTTTTACACCGCCAGTTAATTTAATTGTGGCTTTACACGCTACACTGCGGATGATGAAACAAGAAGGATTAGAAGCCATCTTTGCGCGTCATCAAAGGCTCATGAGTGCAACCCGTGCTGGTATAAAAGGCTTGAACTTGCCTTTATTTGTGAGTGATGATTGTGGCAGTCCGGCAATTACTGCAGTCGCACCTCAAGGAATTGAAGCAGATCAGGTGCGAGCAATTATGAAAAAACGTTTTGATATTGCTTTAGCTGGTGGGCAAGATCACTTAAGTAATAAAATCTTCCGGATTGGGCATTTGGGCTTTGTGAGCGATCGCGATATTCTCAGTGCTATTTCATCGCTAGAAGTTGCTTTGCACGAACTTGGTTATGAAAACTTTACTCCTGGGGCTGGTGTTGCAGCAGCTGCGAAGATTTTTGCTCATTCGTAGAGTTAGGAGCCAGGAGCGAGGGATTGGTTTTGAATGCGCGTTAGCGTAGCGGTGCCTTAGCACGTTTTGAATTAAATTTTCCTAAACTCAACACTCAAAACTGAGAACTCATAACTCTCTTGAACTCAACACTTCATGACTCATCCAGCTTTTACCAATTCGCGTACGCAGTCTTAATAGTGTAAGTTATGAAATCAAAAGAGCGGGTTATTACCCGCTCCATTTTTGTTGCCAATACATTGTTGATCTCCTTTGACTATTGCCTACACACAATTTATGTGTCTTGACATAGACGAGCTAACTTTTGGCATGTCATCTATCTGTAGGCTTATACTATTGCACTTTCCAACCAGTCGTAGATTTGATTGAGTTGATCTAATGTCACTAAGCCATATTGCCAAAGAATCATCGGCAGTGGACCTGGGTTTTGTTCGCGATGGCGCAAAGCTACATCAATAGAAGCAGCAGATATCGATAAATCCTTTTGGAGAAAGTCAATAAATTTAGAGTAGTTTGTGGGTGACATCGGTTTTTCACTTTCTATTGTCAATAAATTTAAGTTTGAGCTATTTGACATATGAGGAACTAGTATTTGCTAGCCAGTTTTTTCGCTGTCCCAAAGTCATTATTGGATTGCTGACTCTAGTTGAGTGTGAAACTGAATTTTGCGAGTTTCCTTCACTTGTTATGAGTGCAACACTATGCGGACTAGAATTTTAGCGCAACTTGCCAATATACATCAGTTTGTTGCCAAAAAAGTAAAATTTATTAAAACTATTTTTACTCTAGTGCAGTAATATTATTCACCTACAACAAGGAAGAGTTATTGGTTGAATTTTGCTCTTCCAAAAGACTGATCCCAGCTTTGAGTCATACAAATTTATTTTTTTTAAGCTGTAACCTTTTACTATAGAAAAGCGATCGCGCAAATAATTCTGTTTTTCTATCAAATTTATCAAATGTTACCCTAACCAAGATAAAAACACCACAACTTTTATAGGGAATTTTCCCCGTTGTTGCCAACGATGTGCTAAAGAAAATTCCTAAAGTAGGTTTTATGAGTCTAAAAATTGAATATCTAGGCGATCGCCTACGCGAATTCCTAGTTCAGCAGCGCGTCCCCCTCGCAGTTCAATGACTTGATTAACGGGTGTTTCAGGACCATAAGTCGGACATGGTTCTGATTGACAAGGAGGAACAGCAGGTGCGATCGCTTTAACTTGTCCATTTTCCAGGAAAATCATATCCAGCGGAAACCGGACATTTTTCATCCAAAAGCCTACAGGTCGGGCAGGTTCAAAAACAAATAGCATTCCGCGATCGTCGGCTATTGTATCACGGTGCATTAATCCTGTTGCTTGTTCTGTTGGTGTCCGCGCTACTTCCAGACTAATTTTACGCCCAGCGATTGTCGTTACAGCAGCAATGGGCAGGTTTTGAGCAGCATTCACTGATTGTTGTGCCACAGGTGTAACTGTTGGCGATACAGCTGGTGTTGGTGTTGAACATCCCAGCATGAAAGTTCCTAAAACAATTCCGATAACAGCAGAACCACAACTCACTATTTATCGACTCCAATCTTTACTTTTATAGCTTTTGAGTGGCTCTGTCTGCTCAGAGTTCCCTAACACAGCTAGCCTTTCACATTTTACTAGCAACTCACTACTTTCTATGATTCTCGCAAAACGTAGCCTACACCCCGCACAGTTTGAATCAAGCGTTTTTGACTTTCGTCTTCTATCTTGAGGCGTAAATAACGAATATAAACTTCAATGACATTTGATTCGCCCATGAAATCATAACCCCAAACATTTTCGAGAATTTGTTCGCGGGTTAAGACCTCACGCGGATGTTCCATCAGGAACTTGAGCAGTTCAAACTCCTTCATTGTCAAATCAAGCGCTTTGCCGTGGCGAATTGCTCGGCGCGTTGCTAAATCCAAAACGAGATCGCCAAAACGTAATTGTTCAGCTACTCCTGTTTCGGGTTGTAAATACAGACGCACTCTTTGGAGAAATTCTTCGGAACGGTAGGGCTTGAGAAAATAATCATCAGCTCCTGCTTCTAAACAAGCTATGCGATCGTCAACTGTATCTCTTGCCATTAAGACTAAAACTGGTACCCGCGCTCCAGCTTTACGCAAATGAATGCATAACTCTAGCCCCGACTCTCCGGCAAGCATGCGATCAACAACAATCAAAGCAGGCTGTATTTCCTGCGAGTATTGCATACCGCTGTAAACGTCAGGCGCGATCACTGCTTCATAGCCTGATTCTTGTAAGTCAAGGCTCACTTGTCCTGCTAAAGTCTCGTCAGTTTCGACAACTAAAACACAAGGGTTGCGTTCAGCCTCTGCTATACTCATAAGCCGCTATCCGCTAATGAAGGATTGCATTTACTCATAACTTGGTTATCACATAGTGATAAGCATGAATACTTAATTATATTCATAACCTGATGAGGATTGCCTACTCCTAGGGCAATTCTACCGAAGTCGGTTTAGCAATATGAGGCAGTCCCCAACCCAGCTTTTCACGTAAAATGCGGAAGAACTCTGGTGATTGCAGCCTGATAAATCGTGCTGAGTATTGCGATCGCACTAAATGCACCTGATCTTCTGGGAAAACGTAGCATCCAGCGTTACCATCTACCACCATGACTAACCGATCTGTACTGGCACTCGAAATTGTGACCATTTCAGTGTCGGCAAAGACAAGCGCCCGCGAAGCTAGCGAATGTGGACAAATTGGGACAAGCTGTAACACAGGAACTCCTGGCGTGACCACAGGTCCTCCTGCACTCAATGAGTACGCAGTTGAGCCTGTCGGAGTTGAAACAATGACGCCATCCGCTGCAATGTCTACTGGAGCGTGACGTCCTACAGCAATTTCAAAATGACACATACACGTCAATGGTTCGCGGTGCAAAACCATCTCATTCAAACATAAAGCTTCCCACAAAACTGAATCTCCACGACGCAAAACCTTAACGGCTAACATCGCTCGTTCTTCAATCTCATATTTACCTGCCATGACTTGTTCCATGACTAACGGTAATTGATTGACATAGGCTTCAGTTAAAAATCCCATATGTCCTGTATTTACCGTCAATAAGGGAATGCCACAAGGTGCTGCTTGGCGGGAAGCCGCTAAGACTGTGCCATCGCCTCCTAAGACTATGGCAAACTTCATGTCCCTATCAAAACCAGGTGGTGTGAGACCATCGATCGGTGTATGACACACCGGACTTTCTGGGTTCGAGTAACCCAAAATTCCTCCGATACCAGTTGTGACACAAACTTCCCAACCCGCTGCCATCAGCTTGTCTTTGAGTTCGTTAGCAACACGACTGGCGATCGGCTTAACGTCATTGTAAATAATGCCTGCTTTCGGCACGCTACAAGTCCAGATTTCCGCAATGCTTACTATTAGCTAGATCGTTGCACATTTTTGCTCAACAGGCGAGTGTTTTTTGGAGAGAGTTTTGAGTTTTGTTAGCGTAGCGGTGCGTTAGCACGTTTTGAGTTTTGAGTTTAAGAGAGTTATGAATGTTAACTAGTGAAGTGTTGAGCTAAGAAAATACTTCAATTCAAAATTCACGCACTAGCTACTATTCACTCGCCCCACGCCCCACGCTCCTCGCCCCTCTCTAACTCCTAACTCTTGAACGGAGTTTTTTTGGGAGTTTGCTTCTTTTTTGTTTTTGTTTTTTCGTAATCGAGTTCCCGTAACTTCTTCAAAATTCTCCCGAAATACTCTTGCATATAGCTTTCTAAGGTTGTGGTTTCAGTCGGGTCTAATCCAAAAACTTGATAAACTTCATCCATTGGAGCGTCCAAAGGTTTACCATTTGCCAAAACTTCGGTAAAAGCTAGGCGATCGGCAACATTCCAACCCCATTGAAAAAAGCGGAGAACGCGGCGCATAGTTCTCAACAGGTTGATTGGCATGCGCGTAATGCGAGCTTCTTTGTCAGACAATCGTTCACACAAACTAATAATTTCTTCTGCACTCCAAGCACGAGTACCGACTACAGGAAAAATTTGTTTTTCTGTTTCTGGAACTGATAAGGCACGAACTGCAAATTTGGCAATATCTTGTGTATCCATGTAAGCAACAGGAGAAGATTCACCTGTAATCCACACGGCTTGTCCCTCAAGAATGGGAATTGCGTATTGCCCGATCAACCCTTGCATAAAGCCGCAAAGTTGCAAAATGGTGTAATTTAAATCAGCTTCTGCTAAAAATAGCTCAGTGCATCGCTTGATTTCCATCAGTGGGACATCAGGATGTTTGTCAGCGTCTAGCAGTGAGAAGAATACATAGCGGTCTACACCAGCTGCTTTTGCTGCTTGAATGAGTGCTACTTTGCCTTCCCAGTCAACTTGTTTAATACTAAGAGAATCTGTAGGACGAGCTGTGGCTGCGTCTACGATCGCTGTTACACCTTCGAGCGCCGGAGGTAATGTTTCTGGATAACACAGATTACCAGCTACAAGTTCAGCGCCCCATTCTTTTAAAAAAGTGGCTTTCTTAGGATTTCTTACAAGACAGCGTACCTTATACCCCTCATCGAGAGCACGGCGAACTACTTGTCTTCCCAAGGTGCCAGTAGCACCGACAACTAATATAGTCATGAGGGATTAGTAATGAATCTTAAACTTTTATTAATAAAATCCTATCAGAGTTCATTATATTAACAAAACTTCACAGGAGATTGAGGATGTTTAGGCTAGGGAAGAACTAGTTACTAGTTGTTAGCCACTCTTGACACTAACCACTAGCCACTAGCCACTAACCACTAACCACTCATAACTCGCTTTCTTCGCCCCCCTGAATTTTAAGCAAGAGAAAGCCCATAGCAATCCCGATGGGGATTAATGTGAGGCATAAAATAGCTGCTGTAAACATCTCGCCGCCCATGATGACAATCCTCCCTTTGCTAAATCAAGGTTCAGTAAACTAGTATAAGGATGCTGACACTCAGCGATCGCTGAGTGCCTCCCTGAGAAAAATTCAGCCTAGTGTAAAGTATTTTAAACCAGTTCGGTAATATAACTCTGCTTATTCATTAACTAGTGGTTAAACATCCAGAAGCTTTTTTCC
Source organism: Gloeocapsopsis sp. IPPAS B-1203 (assembly GCF_002749975.1). Lineage (NCBI taxonomy): Bacteria > Bacillati > Cyanobacteriota > Cyanophyceae > Chroococcidiopsidales > Chroococcidiopsidaceae > Gloeocapsopsis > Gloeocapsopsis sp. IPPAS B-1203. The sequence continues at coordinate 44,634 of NZ_PEIG01000019.1, forward strand.
TAAAATTTTTATATGACTTTGTTACAGCCAAATTCGCTTTGTATAGAAAAACAGCGTCCGCGTTTAGCTTTGACTTTGGGCGATCCAGCAGGGGTAGGACCTGAGGTTATTTTAAAGGCTTTAGGACAAATAGAATTTGCTCAAAACTATGACGTCACAGTAGTCGGAAGTAAAACTCAACTGATGACAACCTACGAAAAGTTATCTCAGCACTGTAGTGAGAACTTCGCCAATCCAGAAGAGTTAAAAATTTTAGACATTGAGATTAAAGACACAATTACTATAGGTATTGGTGATGCAGCAAGCGGTGCAGCGAGTTTTGCGTACATGCAAGCCGCGATCGCCCGCACGAAAATGGGCGAATTTGATGCTATTGTTACAGGTCCTATTGCTAAGTCTGCCTGGAAAGCCGCAGGCTATAATTACCCTGGGCAAACTGAGTTACTCGCTAAGCTTGCTGGTGTTACTCGATATGGAATGTTATTTGTTGCGCGATCGCCTCATACAAATTGGACACTACGAACATTATTAGCCACCACACACATTCCCTTACGTCAAGTTGCATATGCACTAACACCCGAACTTCTTGCAAGTAAATTAGACTTGCTTGTGGAATGTTTACAGCAAGATTTTGGGTTAGAAAGACCAAGAATTGCGATCGCCGGACTAAATCCGCACAGTGGAGAATCAGGACAACTCGGACGCGAAGAACAAGACTGGCTGATTCCCTGGTTGGAGAAGGAAAGATGCGATCGCCCTCATGTTCAGTTAGATGGTCCTATTCCACCAGATACAATGTGGGTGAAACCAAGTCAAGCTTGGTACGGTACAATTGACTCGAAAAGAGCTGCAGACGGCTATTTAGCGCTATATCACGACCAAGGTTTAATTCCTGTCAAACAACTTGCCTTTGATCGTGCGGTAAACACCTCAATTGGTCTTCCTTTTGTGCGAACTTCACCAGATCATGGCACAGCGTTTGACATTGCTGGTAAAGGCATTGCGGATGCTACTAGCATGATAGCCGCAATACAACTCGCTGTTGAACTTGTGTGTAAAAGAATATCGTCAGGAGTTCTCAGAGGATCTAACCCCCAATCCCTAACCTTGGATTCTTAATTAATCACCGCCCACTAGTTGCTAAAACCTGTTCTTCAAAAATGGTTAAATTTGTTGGTTGACATCGCTTAACTTGAACGCGAATCTCTTGACAGCCTTCTTGTTCTATATCTTCGATATAGCCAGGTAAAAACCATTGTGCTTCTTGTTTGCTGATAAAAGGACCAAAGTAATAAATTACATGGGGTTGAGTAGTTGTAATTTCTGCCCACCAATTTAGTTCAATCTGGTTGCTATGAGCGTCATCTGTTGATTTCATATATTCGCTCTCTAATATTCGGGCGAGCATGCGCTAAAGTTTTAGTTTGATAATACTGAGCGAGTAGCTTGCGATCGTGGAGTTAGGTACGTGAGTTTAATTTTTCGTCAATGTAAAAATCTTGAAAGAAGCAGTCTGGGTTAACCTCTAGAGGCATATAGTCGTTAACCCAGTTGCATCATAAAGAAGGGCAATGAGGAGATTTTAGCTTTGATGAACAGCCAATCACCTGACTTAAGTATCCAAGGTACAGGCTATGCGTGAAGAAAAGGTAGAAGAAATCGTGAAGAAATCGGGTAATTTAAAAAAAAGTTCCCTGATCTCAAAAAAATCAATTTAGTATAAAATTAACACTCTATAAGTTAGCTTTGTCGTTTTAATGCTCTTATGGGTTTCATTGAGCATGAACGTGAGTGCGAATGAATTCGCTGCTGCAGCAACTAAATCCACCAATTCAAAGTTCTGAGTGTTGAGTTAAAAAACTCTTTGCTTGGGTAGCCTTGAAGAGAGTCGGAGGGCACTTTTCAAGCAGCTATTGATGTAGTGAGGGTTGTCTGAGACGATAGCCTACACCATGAACGGTTTCAATAAAATCGCTCGCAGCACCTATGGATTTGAGTTTCTGGCGGAGAGTCTTGATATGAGCTTTGACAGTATCTTCTTCTGGAGGATCTTCTAAAGACCAAACATGTTCAATAATGGCACTGCGACTAATGACTCGTCTTCCGTTGCGTAATAGAACTTCTAGAAGACTATATTCTTTCGGTGTCAAGTACAAAGGCTTTTCTTCGTAAGTTACTTCATACGTACTGGGATCTAGCTGCAACCCATCCCACTCTAAAATTGGCGACGTCTGTGCACTTCCTCTTCGGAGTAAGGCGCGAATCCGCGCAAATAGTTCTTGTAAGTCTACTGGTTTAATAACATAATCATCAGCTCCCGCGTCTAGCCCTGTGACTTTATCTGCAATATTATTTAAGGCAGTTAACATCAGGACTGGTATCCCATAGCTTTGAGAACGTAGTCGCTTACATAGGTTAATACCATCAAGTTTGGGAAGCATCATATCCATGACAATAAGATCGTATGTAACAGTTTGGACTTGTTGCCAAGCGGCTTCCCCATCACTTACAGTATCTACTACATACCGCTGCTCAATCAGTGCTGTTGCTAAAATTTCGGCAAGGCTAATATCGTCTTCGACTATCAGAATCCTCATGGAGCAAGATCGTTGTTATTATCCATTGTTAACCAGCTTAAAAAGCAATTAATTTATTAAGTTACTACTGTCGAATAGTGTGCTGCAAGTCGCATTTACTTGAGCTGTAATTTGTATATGCTACAACTAGCCACAGGTTTTATTATTAATATTGCGACATATTTAACTCAATCATATTAGGGGCAATTTTCAGATCATTTATCTGAATTACTGAGAAAAACAATATAGAATCAATAAAATAATTTTTAGAAACCTGTTCTTCTCAAAAAAGATATAATCCAACTTGATTTTTGCGAATTTTTCATATTAGATATGAAGTATTAAATCAAACGACTTTGAGAAACTTAGGTTTTAACAGTCAATTAGAAAATCAAACTGGACTTTATATAAAACATAAAGACACAGTTAATCATCAGTTATTACTTGTTACTAACCTGTATGTGTATGATAGTTTTTTTAGTTGAGCCTACTTTCAGCGATCGCTTTAACTAATGACATGAGTTGAGAAAATACATTGAGTTTTATACAAACGCACCTAGATGACTACTTAGTATCATAAATTAATCACTGTCTCTTTGACAAAGCCCCATTGAGATATCGCATCCTACTAAGTAATTGAGGATGCGATCGCTTCTAGCGATATGCCATTATAGTCTCTAATTAACTATAGGTTCTGCTAGCACAGGTGCTTCAGGTTGAAGTAATCCATGTAACAATGAAGTTGGAGGTTGTTGACCATAAGGCCAAGCAAATGCGTGACGAAAAGCGGCATTTTGACAAGCCCTCAGCTGCTGAAAATCAATAATGTCTTGCGTCAGTAGATTTTCGTACTCAAAAGGTAAGCGGACATTATGTAACCCAGCATTATCAGTACAAATAGCGATATCTACTCCCGCATCAAAACATCTATCAAACACAATCTTAAGCTGCCGCAGGTCTTCTAAAGTTCCAGTTTTGAGATATGTTGTTGGGCAGACTTCCAAACACTGATTGCGTTGTGCTAATTCACGAAGTAATTCGGGATGGCGTAAGGGAATTTGAATACCGTGTCCAATACGCATTAAGTATGGCAGTAACTCAGGGTAACAACCATCAGTCGTTTCGTAAAGATGTCCAGTTGTGTTTAGATTAAGCGATCGCGCATAGTCGTATAATTCGATAAACTCATCAAGCCGTTCTTTGTAGTGACCATCACCACCAGCGACATCAATCGCACAAACATAATCTCTACTTTGAGCCGCTAAATCAACAATAGCCTTGTTTACCTCATAAGGAAGTCGCGAGTGCATACACAAAATTTGACTTGTCACAATCGGATACTCAGGCACTCGGCTTGCTTTACCAACAACTGCTACAATCTCTGTCATCTGGTCAATCCGTTCTGATTGGCTCAAATGGTCGGGCGTGCGTAAATAAGGCGTGTAGCGTAATTCTAGGTACGCAAGGTTCTCAAAGATATAAGCGCCACGCATCAAGCGATAAATAAAATATGGCAAAGTATCTGTGCTTTGAACGCTTTCTACCAGCGTGTGGAGTTCTAGGTACTCATCAAGCGTGTTCCGTGCTTTTGTATAAAACTCCTCAAACTCTTTATACTCAGGAAATTTTTGCCCCAAGTTGGATGAATGGCGTTGAAAGTATCTCCACAATACGCGCGGTACTACCGAACCACCCAAATGCCGATGCAATTCTGCATATAATGCCATAACTCACCTTTTATTAAGATTAACAATACAAGTTATTAATTAATCTTAACAATACTTTGATCGGCAATTGTAAAAATGGTTAGTTAGAGGTGAGGTTTGAAGTTGACGAAGTAGATTTTTTCTTGCCAATCCTTACTACACCGTTATTTATCCGTCTCAAAATTGCTGCAAAGCTGCGACTGCTTTTTGTGCTAATATCTGCGCAGATAAAGGACCACCAAAAACCCAAGTATCTTCCCCTAACGCATGAAGTCGCTGTTCGCGCACAAATTCTAAACTCTGCCAAACAGGGTTACGTTGTAAGCTTTGTACTGATGCTTGTGTTTCTGCAATATAGAAAAAGTGAGCGTGTTCAATAGTAGGTAAAGCCTCTAATCCTACAGTGTTAAAACCAAAGCGTTCTAACTCACCTTGCCAAATATTTCTCAATCCAATTTGTGTCAAGATTTGTACTGCCATAGAATTATTATTAAATAAACGAAACTCAGGCACAAATTGACATAAAACAAAAGAACTATCTGTTAGTTTAATCGCACCGAGTTTTTCTGCATTTGTTGCAAAAGAAGTTTGCATAGTTTGCAATACTGATTCACCTAGCAAGGTTTTATGACACACGCGGGCAATTTCTAAAAAATTTTGCTGCATCCGTGTAAGTTGATTTCCTGCGTTGAGTTCTGGGTAAGGATCAAAAAGAAGTGTTTTGGCGATAGAAGATAGAGTTGGATAAATTGCTTGGTGGCGCTGCTTCACACCTATAATTAAGTCTGGTTTAATTTTAGCGATCGCCTCCAGATTAGGTTCTTGGCGTGTCCCTACTTCAATAACTGAATCTACTAATTTTGGTGCAATATTTACATATTTGTTGTAGCCTGCAATATCGGCTACTCCTATGGGTTGAATTCCCAAAGCTAGCAAATTTTCGACATACACCCACTCCAATGCAACAACTTTCGGATTGGGAGGTATCGCAGAAGTTCTTACTAGCGTTTGCTGGTTACAAGCAACAGAAATTGCCGATATGATTGATAGATTTAGAAAACTTCTTCTTGTAATTGGCATTGCTGAGTAACACTATTTTGCACTTTAGTTTTAATTACCAATCAACAGCATACTTAATACTCAAAGTAGTTCCTCTAGCAGCTGCATAACTCGAATTAATTCCCTGCACTTGCGACACAACTGGAAAATACTGCGCATTAAATAAGTTTTCTACACCAATATTGAGCGTTCCTGTGCCAATTTGAATGCTACTGATGTAGTCTACAGTTAAGTAATTTTCTACTTCATTAAAACCAAAGCCATCGCCAGCAGGATTGCGACTTCCAGAAAAAAGCAACTGGAGTCGATTACTCCAACTCGGAGTTGTCTGGTTTTGCACGTAGGCAGATAATTTCAGTGGTGGAATACGAAAGCCATCAAGATCTGTATATTCGCCGCTATCTACTAAATCAATTTCACCTTCTACCCAACCGAGTGTTCCGCCCAAAAGCCAGTTAGTGCTAAGTTGAGTATCTACCGCTGCCTCAATACCATACACCCGTTCAGGGGCACGAATGACATTTAAATCGGCATCAAAGGTCGTACCCAGATCAGATTGATTGTAGAATGCTGAAAGTGAAGCTTGCACAGCCTCCCATTGACCGCGAATTCCAATTTCGTAGTTGTTGACTCTTTGCGGTTCTGGGCTAAGTTGTTCGACACTAAACCCTAGTGGCGCATTGCGCAGTACTCGTCCAATATCCGCTAGCGAAAAACCTTGTGAGAAGTTGGTAAATAAACTGATTTCTTGAGTAGCAAAAAAGACAGCCCCAAGATTAAATAGAGTCGCATTAAAATCAAGGTTCCCGCCAGTAATATCGTTCCCAGCTAAAGTTGTAAAGTCATCAATATCAACTCCGGCGCGTTCGTGACGAATTCCACCGTTGACTAACAACCGAGCGCTAATATCCCAATTTAACTGTGCAAATAGACCTAAACTACTCAGTTGAAGTGGTGGAGTCCACGAGCGATCGCCAACCTTAGCAAATACTAACCCACCACTCGCATCAAATGTAGCCCCGTCATAGATTGAAACAGGTTGTGCGGTGTCTTCATGAAAGTAGTCTAATCCCCACAGTAAGCGGGCTGCACCTTCATTAAACAGAGGACTTTCTACTTGTAAACGTCCGCCCAATTTTTCGGATTCTACTCGCGATTGAATAATTTCGTTGCCAAAGCTAGCAAAATCTCGTGCATCAAAAGGGAAAAACCGCGTTAGGTAGTTGCGGTAATAAAGTTGTCCGCGTAGTTGACTGCCAAGAAAGTTATCGTTGCGGTAATCTAAGTTGATTAAAGTATTTTCTGTAGCTTGGTTTTCATCAAGGACTAATCCGCCTAAAGCACGGGCTTTTTCTCTTTCAGGAAGTGTATTAACATTCGGATCGCTGGTGAAATTGGTATCTTGTCTATCGTTGAAATGATTGAATGAAAGTTGTAGGCGTTGTTCGCCAAAGTTTGTCCCAACTTTACCTAAAATATTGATTGTTTCGGTATCCGCGATTCCGCCTTGTGCATTAGGATCGGGTGGAATGCGATCGCCTTGTGCATCAAAAAATCCGCCATTTCCCCCAAAAGCCGCAGAAACGAGATAATCAAAATCACCTTCGGTTCCTGAAATCGAGTGTTGAAGATTGTACCCCACACTGTCTTCAAATCGAGTTAAAGAGTTACTGATTCCCAATTCTGAAGTGGAAACGAGTCTTTGTTCTGTAGCAGTTCTAGTAATAATATTAATAACACCACCTGAAGCTCCATCACCGTAAATTGCTGTAGGTCCGCGTAAAACTTCAATGCGCTCAATTGCTGATGGATCGATAGTTCTAAAATCACGCTGTACGTTGCGACTTGTCGATTGAGGTATTCCATCAATTAAAACCAAAACATTACGTCCGCGTAAGGATTGTCCGAAATTGCTTGCACTTTGTGTTGGCGGTGCTAACCCTGGAACCAGCTTTCCTAAAATTTCTCCTAAATCGCGTGTAACGCGGCGCTGTTGTTCAAGTTGTTCGCGGTTAATTACCGTTACCGATCGCGGTACATCTGTGACATTTTCTTCTGTGCGCGTTGCTGTTACTGTAATCTCAATTGCTGGTTCTGCTGTGGGAAGTTCTGGTGTTATTGCTTGCGTAGTAGGATCAGGCGTTACGCTGACAACTAATCCTCGCTCAATTGCATTTACTTGTGCGGTGGGAAGTGCTGTTTCTCCTACAATACTGATACGTACGCTGTTGGGTTCTAAAGAAATGATCTCAATTGTGCTAATTCCGACAATTGGGTTTTCTTGACGAAACTGATTGCCTTGAGGTAAACGAAATTGAGCGTTACTAATATCAATAAATAAAGTTTGATTGTCGCGCGAGGTAAAAGTTTGTGGGGTTGTGTTATCCGCAGTTTCTATGACAATTTCTACACCAGCATCCGTCGGATTTAGCTGTATCCCAGTCACTTGCACAATATCTGCGCGTGCGGGTTGGATGAGTGCGATCGCAACTCCAGTGGCTATCAAAATCGAATTTAAGGGGTTCATGGCGTCTCCTCACACGCAGGGTAAATTGTCAGTTTTGGCTCTTAGCTTTGATAAAAATATTTGCTACTAAGAAGTGCAAAAGACTTGCAGAATACAAAGAAGCTTGTTGCAGCTTAAAACGTCATCCTAGACACCTTTTTAAAATTGGTATCAAAGACTCTTTGAGTTTTTATAGACCTCTTGCGCGAATAGCGAAAAGCCCTCTTTCATCCTCCTATTCTGGCGAGAATATTAGGAAAAAGGTTTATTCACAGGAGTTAGGTAGGTAGCATTTGATTTATGCAGGAGGTTGAGTCAAATTAAAGTGACAAAAGGTGCTTTCAGAGCATAATTGCAAATTAGTCTCAAAAGCTTCTAAGAATTAGAAGATTAGGATATAAAGAGAATAGGTGTCAATAGGTCTAGCACTAAAAATCTTCATAACTCATCAGAGTTAAAATAATTGTGACTTTGTAGCAATACAGAGTTGACACAATGCTATTAATATGCTAAAAATTAAAGTTTGTGTGAAAACCTTAGCTGATTCAATAAACTCTTGGCTAACGTCATAGTAATCGGCGCTCAGTGGGGCGACGAAGGAAAAGGAAAAATCACGGATCTGCTCAGCAAGTCAGCTGACGTCGTTGTACGCTACCAAGGGGGTGTCAATGCTGGACACACACTTGTAGTTCAGGGTCAAACATTCAAGTTGCATCTCATCCCTTCGGGAATTTTATATCCTGATACTGAATGCATCATTGGCTGTGGAACTGTAATTGACCCACAGGTGTTGATTAGAGAACTCGACCAGCTAGAAAAGCTCAACATCTCCACTCAAAATCTGCTAATTTCGGAAACCGCCCATGTAACAATGCCGTATCATCGGTTAATTGATCAGGCATCAGAAGAACGCAGAGGCGATCATAGAATTGGTACAACTGGGCGGGGAATTGGTCCAACATATGCAGACAAATCTGAGCGTACAGGGATTCGCGTAATTGACTTGATGAACCCTACAGTCTTGGGCAAACAACTGCATTGGGCAATTAACTACAAAAACGCAATTTTAGAAAAGCTTTACAACTTACCGCCTTTGGATGCAGAGGAAGTCATCGATCAGTATCTAGAATATGCAGAGCGTTTACGTCCTCATGTAGTAGATACATCGCTTAAGATCTACGATGCGATTCAGCGACGTCGCAATATCTTATTTGAAGGCGCACAAGGCACATTGCTGGATCTCGATCATGGTACTTATCCTTACGTCACTTCCTCAAATCCTGTAGCTGGGGGCGCTTGCGTTGGGACTGGTGTGGGACCAACAATGATAGACCGCGTGATTGGGGTAGCAAAAGCTTATACAACCCGTGTTGGTGAAGGACCATTTCCCACAGAACTCAATGAGGAAATTGGTGAGTTGTTGTGCGATCGCGGTGCAGAATTTGGTACGACTACAGGGCGGCGTCGTCGTTGTGGCTGGTTTGATGCTGTTATCGGACGCTATGCAGTTCGTGTCAACGGTATGGATTGCCTAGCAATTACAAAGTTAGATGTGCTTGATGAGTTAGAAGAAATCAAAGTTTGTGTTGCCTACGAAGTTGATGGGGAAAAGTGCAATGATTTCCCTCACAATGCCCGTCGTTTTGCGCGGTGTCGTCCGATTTACAAAACAATGCCAGGCTGGAAACAGTCAACCGTAGATTGCCGCTCCTTAGAAGACTTACCACAGCAAGCGCTAGATTACTTGAAATTCTTAGCCGAGTTGATGGAAGTTCCGATTGCGATCGTTTCTCTGGGGGCTAGCCGCGAACAAACTATCATTGTGGAAGACCCAATTCACGGTCCTAAACGTGCTTTACTTCACGCTAATGGCACTCCTGTCGTTACTGAAGTGTAAGACATTCAAGCCTGAAAAGATAGAAGAAAGCTTTTAAGATTCAAAATTTACCGTTTATCGCTTGTCACTTTTAGCAGTATGGAAATCACAGTCGAAGGAAAAAAAAGAGCCGAAGGTACTAAGCCAAACGCTCTACGCCGTTCAGGGTTAATTCCCGCCAATTTGTATGGTCACAATGGTACAGAGTCAGTTCATCTTACCTTAGAAGCTAAAACAGTAGAAACCCTGTTAAAAAAAGCTTCAGTCAATAACACATTGATTCAGTTAAATATTACCGATCTTCCCTGGCGTGGAAAAGCGCTACTGCGAGAAGTTCAATTGCATCCTACCAAACGGTTCCCTTATCATCTCAGCTTTTTCTCAATTGCTGCTCAAGATACCGTAGAAGTAGAAGCACCATTACACTTTGTGGGTGAAGCACCAGGCGTGAAGATGGAAGGTGGTGCGTTAGATACAGTCTTGACTCATATTCAAGTACGTTGCGCTCCCGATCGCATTCCTGAATCAATTGAAATTGACGTTTCCAAGATGAATATGGGAGATGTTTTGTATCTTCAGGATTTAGTCTTACCTGAAGGTGTTTCTTTGGTAAGTGAAACAAACGATGCTGTTGTTTCTGTGCTAGCACCACAAATCACACCGGAAATTATTGAAGCTCAAGAAGCCGCAGCGGATGAAGAAATTGCCACTGCACAAGTATCTGAAGCAGAACAAAAAGAGCCACAAACCGATGCTGAAACGGGTGGTTAATTCTTACTAGAATTACAGTTTGCTCTTGTGTAAGACCAGAGGAATATTCTGGTCTTTTATTTATAATTAGCCAGGTAACTTTGGTCGCAGCCTGACAAATAAAGTCTGCCTTTGTGGACTAATACAAAAATAATAGTTTTATAAACCTCTGCTTCACCTATCTATCTGCGGTTTCATCTGCTAAGCTCAAACCAAAAATTAACATCTAAAATTCAAGATGGCATCAAATACTTTGCTTCCTACTTTAATTCAACAAATGATGCAACCGGAGTTTTATCCGCATCCGGTAAAAGAACCGATTGAACTGATTCAAACCCATGTTTCGTATGTGCTGCTTGCAGGTGATTATGCATATAAACTCAAAAAACCTGTGAATTTTGGTTTTTTGAACTACTCAACCTTAGAACTGCGACAGCATTTTTGTGAGGAAGAGTTGCGGCTGAATCAAAGAGGTGCAGGAGAAATTTATCTAGAGGTTTTGCCGATTACGCATGAGGAACGGTATTATCTTGGTGGTACAGGAGAACCTGTAGAGTACGTGCTAAAAATGCGGCAGTTTCCCCAAGAAGCATTGTTTCTCTCCATGTTTGAACGGGGAGAACTCGATGAAGCATATATGGAAGAATTGGGGCGTATTGTCGCTCAGTACCACGCGCAAGCGGCGACGAATGATTATATTCGTAAGTTCGGCGAAGTTGAGCAAGTACGCCAATCGATTGATGAAAATTATGACCAAACAATGAAGTATATTGGTGGTCTACAAACACAATCACAGTTTGAGGAAACAAAAAAATATACAGATAACTTTTTTGCCCAGCGTCAGCAACTATTTACTAGCAGAATTGAAAACGACTGGATTCGTGAGTGTCATGGCGATTTACACTTACGCAATATTTGTTTATGGCATGACAAGATTTTACTCTTTGACTGCATTGAGTTTAATGAGCCGTTTCGCTTTGTTGATGTCATGTTTGACATTGCCTATGCAGTCATGGAACTAGAGATGTTACAGCGTCCAGATTTAGGTAATGCATATTTAAATACTTATATTGAACAAACAGGGGATTGGGAAGGTTTGCAGGTATTACCTTTGTATCTCAGCCGTCAATCTTATGTCCGTGCTAAGGTTAATTCTTTCTTACTTGACGATCCTGGTGTACCAGAAGCAGTTAAACAAGAAGCGACAAAAACTGCTGCGGCTTACTATAAGTTGGCGTGGGAATATACAAAACCACGTCAAGGGAAATTGCTATTAATGTCGGGGTTATCGGGTTCGGGGAAAAGTACTGTAGCACGACAGTTAGCGCGAAAAATCGGAGCGATTCATGTTCGTTCTGATGCAGTACGCAAGCATTTAGCAGGAATTCCTCTGTTAGAACGAGGTGGAGATGAAATTTATACAGCCGAGATGACGCAGAAAACCTATGCGCGGTTGTTAGATTTGAGTTTAATGTTAGCGACTCAAGGTTACACAGTAATTTTAGATGCAAAGTACGATCGCACTTCACTACGACATGAGGCGATCGCGGCTGCACAATCTCAGCAATTACCTTTAGAGATTATCCATTGTACAGCTCCTACGGAAGTGTTACGCGATCGCTTGTCTTCACGCACGGGTGACATTGCAGATGCAACCGTAGAGTTACTAGAAGCGCAGCAAGCAGCATTTGAGCCTTTCACTACCGAGGAACAGGGTTTAGTGCAAGAGGTGAATACAACTCAAGAGTTAGAATCACAATTAATGCTAGGGTAAAATTTCGATTTATTTCCTTTAATTAAATAGCTGTTTGTAGCAGTTCCTGCATCAATTAGTCAAATTCTCGACCTCAATTTTCTCCTTGGCAATAACGAGAAAGTATCTTGCTAGCCTTGTGTACACGCAAGGATTTTAGTTTGTTAACTTGATGGTGGAAAAAGTGAGAAGATTTTCAACTTTCTTGGATGCATTCAACTTCAATTTAGTCCCTTCAAATCAAGGGATTTCTACGTGGAGATAGTTTTCTAAAATATCACCCATTAAAGTTTCAATTTCGTCCCTTCAATAAAAGGGATTTCTACCTTAAATCCTGCCTAAAGGTTTCCAAGCTAGCATGTTTCAATTTAGTCCCTTCAATAAAAGGGATTTCTACGCGCCAATAGAAGTCTTAAAGCAATACATCAGAGGTTTCAATTTAGTCCCTTCAATAAAAGGGATTTCTACTCTAATTCCAAGCTTGTAATGCTCAATCATTTCTAAAGAAAGTTTCAATTTAGTCCCTTCAATAAAAGGGATTTCTACGCTTGATCTCCCCAGTACGGGAGTCAGTGACAACGTTTCAATTTAGTCCCTTCAATAAAAGGGATTTCTACCTAGAACTGGCGTAACTACCACGCCATCGACAGGAATGTTTCAATTTAGTCCCTTCAATAAAAGGGATTTCTACTTAATGCTCTACTAATTTTTATCTTTTAATTCTGCGTTTCAATTTAGTCCCTTCAATAAAAGGGATTTCTACATTTCACCTTAAACTTAATATACTGTACCACGTGTTTCAATTTAGTCCCTTCAATAAAAGGGATTTCTACTTTAGCTTCAATTCTGTTTACAGTGTAATTTAAAAGTTTCAATTTAGTCCCTTCAATAAAAGGGATTTCTACTCAAGATCTCAGGGGATACTAGTACAAGCTTTAAGTTTCAATTTAGTCCCTTCAATAAAAGGGATTTCTACCTCAAGCGCGGGCTGGAAGTATGGCGAGATTACATTTAGTTTCAATTTAGTCCCTTCAATAAAAGGGATTTCTACTGCTGGGTCGCGACTATGGTGTGATTACAAATAAAATGTTTCAATTTAGTCCCTTCAATAAAAGGGATTTCTACACAAGAAGATAGCATGAACGAATCTATCCGGCGGGTTTCAATTTAGTCCCTTCAATAAAAGGGATTTCTACTCTACGTGCAAGATCGCCCTTGACGTTGTCTTGTTGTTTCAATTTAGTCCCTTCAATAAAAGGGATTTCTACGGATGTGAGCTTATGCGATCGCTGAATCCGCGATAAGTTTCAATTTAGTCCCTTCAATAAAAGGGATTTCTACGTCGATATATCCATATTATGGGATACACTCTTTATGTTTCAATTTAGTCCCTTCAATAAAAGGGATTTCTACCTTTATTATTCTCAGCAATCTTCTTGGCTTCCCCCCAAAGTTTCAATTTAGTCCCTTCAATAAAAGGGATTTCTACTCAATCAATTTCAATTGAAGATAGCTTTGATTCATTAGTGTTTCAATTTAGTCCCTTCAATAAAAGGGATTTCTACCCGATGTTGCAATATCGTTTACCCGCTTGGGACTGTTTCAATTTAGTCCCTTCAATAAAAGGGATTTCTACTCAAGAGTTTCGAGCAGTTAATTCGGTATTGCAGCCGTTTCAATTTAGTCCCTTCAATAAAAGGGATTTCTACAGTCTAAATTCAGTTCGCCACCGCTAACAAGAGTTGTTTCAATTTAGTCCCTTCAATAAAAGGGATTTCTACAATATTTTCTAAGTCAATGCTTACTGCTGCGGGAGTTTCAATTTAGTCCCTTCAATAAAAGGGATTTCTACTGCACTCACAGCAGCAGGATTAGATACAAATCCGTTTCAATTTAGTCCCTTCAATAAAAGGGATTTCTACTGCAAAATATCTCTGCGGTTGCTGATCGTGTTTGCGTTTCAATTTAGTCCCTTCAATAAAAGGGATTTCTACCCAATCCGCGATGATTCGCGTTCCCCGACCGATGCACTCGCAAGTACATGGTTTCAATTTAGTCCCTTCAATAAAAGGGATTTCTACTTGATTCAGTGGTAGTATTTAGTGCGCTATCAGCAGGTTTCAATTTAGTCCCTTCAATAAAAGGGATTTCTACACTGGATACGATCGATCAGAAAATAAATAATTTGTTTCAATTTAGTCCCTTCAATAAAAGGGATTTCTACACCGCCCTTTCTCCCTCTAGCACGCGCCGCCGTCGTTTCAATTTAGTCCCTTCAATAAAAGGGATTTCTACCCCCCGTTTTTGGGTCAACACCAGTTACCGCCGTTTCAATTTAGTCCCTTCAATAAAAGGGATTTCTACTTGAGCGTGAGTAGTCCAGTAATGTTCCTCAAAAAGTTTGATGTTTCAATTTAGTCCCTTCAATAAAAGGGATTTCTACTCAAAGTAGCATAATTATTTTGTTGATGAGTTTTAAGTTTCAATTTAGTCCCTTCAATAAAAGGGATTTCTACCACGGCAAAATCGGTACAATCACTCGATCAAAGCAAGGTTTCAATTTAGTCCCTTCAATAAAAGGGATTTCTACGTAATGGCAAGGATGCCTTGAGAGAAGCTGTTTCCCGTTTCAATTTAGTCCCTTCAATAAAAGGGATTTCTACATAGCAGAACTTTTACCACAGCACCTTGCGCTGCGTTTCAATTTAGTCCCTTCAATAAAAGGGATTTCTACGTGAGTGCAGATCTAGCAAGTAACAGAAGCGCTACAGTTTCAATTTAGTCCCTTCAATAAAAGGGATTTCTACCTGCTTCAGCTGCGCTCCCAGAAAGCAATTCAGCTTCGTTTCAATTTAGTCCCTTCAATAAAAGGGATTTCTACTCTGAAGTAGATGCCTTAGCAATTAATTGGGGAAATGTTTCAATTTAGTCCCTTCAATAAAAGGGATTTCTACGACTAGAATCATCAGAACTAGATGCGGCTAAAGAGTTTCAATTTAGTCCCTTCAATAAAAGGGATTTCTACTCACTATCAAGGTGTTGTAAATCAGTCTCTAACTGTTTCAATTTAGTCCCTTCAATAAAAGGGATTTCTACAACATTGTTCTTTACCTCCCTTTTGTCTTAGTCTGTTTCAATTTAGTCCCTTCAATAAAAGGGATTTCTACACCCGTCTTACAAAGGCGTTGTTGTAAGATTCTTTGTTTCAATTTAGTCCCTTCAATAAAAGGGATTTCTACTTTGATTACCATCGTTGAGCAGTGTTGAAATCGGGTTTCAATTTAGTCCCTTCAATAAAAGGGATTTCTACATTGGGGACTCGAAACTATACAGGAGGAACTGTTGGTTTCAATTTAGTCCCTTCAATAAAAGGGATTTCTACCCAGGCAATCTATCACTTAATTTCTCTAATCCTGTTTCAATTTAGTCCCTTCAATAAAAGGGATTTCTACTGGATTTTTGATGACGTGATTCCTTCGATCCGCAAGTTTCAATTTAGTCCCTTCAATAAAAGGGATTTCTACAAACTAAGCAAGCCTCAGCAGCACAGTTCCTAGGAAAGTTTCAATTTAGTCCCTTCAATAAAAGGGATTTCTACTTAACCTCTATAAATTCCGTTACGCTAATCTGCGTGTTTCAATTTAGTCCCTTCAATAAAAGGGATTTCTACAAGTATTAGTTCTTCTAGAGTTGTAGCGATTCAAGTTTCAATTTAGTCCCTTCAATAAAAGGGATTTCTACTAATTGGAGCCGTGTGTGTAAATGTGAAAGGAGTAGTTTCAATTTAGTCCCTTCAATAAAAGGGATTTCTACGGAGGCTCTTTCAAATTTGTTCTGTATGAGGTTTTCGAGGTTCGGGTGCGCGAGTTCTTTCGCATTTGCCAATAACATTATACTAATCATAGTTTTACAAGTACAAGAAAATACCTAAATTACTTGATATATAACCATTTCAGCAAATGCGCGAATCCAAAACAACTTAATCCGCTGAAGTCATTAGCATACCGTTATTCTGGGCAATGCCCTGATATACACCCACCCACTCGCGCATAGGAACCATTGCCCCTAAGCCATAATGAGCAGCATACCCTAGGATAATAGGTCCAGTTACCACAGTTGTAAACTTTAACTTTACTTGATAACCAACTTGCCCTACTTTCTTACCCTGTCGGCACTCAGATTCCCATTTCCAAAAGTTTGGAAATACTTGGCAAGAAGCAATAACAGCCACCTGATTATCTAGACAGAGTGCTAAACCGTCTTCATGCTCTTGGTAAGTAGGAGTTCCTTTGAGATTGAGCCAAGGAAGATATTGTAGATATTGCAGCACTTGATGTTCTGGACCATCTTTTTGATAATGCTCTGATAGCATTCGCGGTTTACCACGACGTACAGCGGGAAATCGGGAAAGAAAAAATGGTGTAGATGATATCCAATCTTCAGAAGCTGGCTCAAGACTTTCTATATCAGCGATCGCAAGCTTAAGATCGCAACTACGGGTAACTCCTGATAACTCAGAACAACTGGCGATCGCAGCTAATGCTTCTGAACTATAGCCACTATAGCTATAAAGTCTGATTTGCTCTACGTAACGCCCTGTACGATCTGAAACACATTGAATAATTGTATGGTCGTGGTTTTTGCTGGGTTCTCCCATTTCCTGTCCTGTAAAAACAGACGCAGGACAACGACTAACTAAAGCCTGATGCAACCGATGTGTTAGCTTGAGAGCCGCATTAAATGGTAGTTTAGGAGAACTTGAAACTGCTAATGTGATGCTATGTGTATGTTGCCAAGCAGAGTATTGTTTTTGGACTTGCTGTTGGTTAATACGATAAGTAGCCCAGCGGATACCAGGAAATATTGCCGAACGATTGACTCCATAATTTTCATAGGTAGACAAGTTCAAAGCATTCCATAAAGCATCTGCATCCAAATCAGAATCGGCGATCGCAACAATTCTTGTTCCTTGAATATCCGGTTCAGCATTCGGTTCTGGCGCAGTTTCTACTAATGATAGCGTTGCCACCGACTCCTTGCGACCAAAATAAGTTAACCCAGACAAACACAGACTCAACACTAATTCTTCAATCTCAGCAAGCATCACTGACCAATGAATATACAAATCGTGCTGATGACTAGACATCAACAAACCTGCGGAATAAAGTGTTTTCCCAGGACCTACCTTAGCCGTTTTTAAGTTGACCTGCGGGCGCGGACTACGATGCTGAATATAGGTTGTAGGTGGTAGAGTGTAACTTGGCTGTACCAAAGCTAACTTGTGTAGTAACGCCTTTAATGTTGGCTGGTACTTGTCTAGGAGATTAACATGATAAGCTCCGGCAACGAGCGATCGCAAAATCCGCCAGGGAGCAGGAGGCCAATCAATCACTCCTTCTGCGTGCAGATTTCCCCAAGCACAAGCTTGATATTGGTTGGTGTGGAATTGAACCTTGATGTGGATCATGCTTCAACAGCTTCCTCTTCTTCAGCAAATTGCACTTGGTCATCTGGTACAACAACTCGTACTTTTTCAAATAAATCTTGACAATTATTAATTGCAGCTTTAAGTTGTTGTTCTAATTCCTCAAAAGCAGGTAATTTCTGCATACTTGTTTCTGATTTAGGAATTAAGTAACATTCAGTGCGTAATGTCACAGGTTCAGATAGTAAGCGACGAATGAGATATTCACTGAGTACCTGAATAAGATGTTTAGCTCGACTATCTAAGTTAGATTTATCAACGAGGCGAGTATCAATCACAAATCGTCCTAAATAGCGTTGCGCCTTGAAACTTTCGCGTACATAAACAATGTTTCCCAAACCGGCTTCACTCGGTTTTTTTACCGCCTGATCTTTGTCATTCTTGACAGCAAACATATGCTTGAGGTTGACTCCTTTACCACGTGCAGAAACCGGATCGTGAACCGCCCCACCAGTCGGCATAGAAATTGCATTTTCTGCAACAAACTCACCAGATAAAACCCTGGGAATGCGGTATACTCCTGCAATGTGGGTATAAAAGCTACCTAGCACAATACTCATAGGACACAGTGCAAATGCAGCTTGATAAACTCCGCTGTGTCTAATCCGCTGGCGCAAGCCTTCACGAAACCTTTGTCCATCGAGTTGGGCGTGTTTGTTCTTGAGTAGATAGCCAGTTCCCAAACGGTGTGGTAAATCTAAAGTACTAGCGACGTACTGCCCAGATTTTGTATAAATTTCAACAAAGGGTAATCCAGCAAGTTCAGGAATGAGAGTATGATTCACACTATCCCAAATGCTATCTTCAATTAAATTAGCTGTTGCTTGTGGTGTGTGTAATAAAACATCAAGCCGTTGTTCCCAAGGGAGATAAGCTTGAGAAACACCGACATCTAAAAAAGTAGGAGGTTTAACAGTTGGCAGGGCAGAATCAAATTCTACAGTAATTACGTTAAGCATGGGTTTCTCCTAATTGATGAAAAGGTTGACAGGGAAAAACAAGCGCCAGCGCACAGCGTTTACCAGCAGCAATTGAATTTGGTAAGACTACTGGTTGGATTGCAGCAAGTTGCCGACAAAGTGGGACAGTAGAGCCAATTAATAAAGCATTTACCGATTGCATACTCAAGGAGGTATTGCAAGTCCATTGAAGTGAAGCAGCATATTTGTAAGCCTCTGGTAAAGGTTGAGTATGAGAAAAAGGGGTAAATTTTTTAGGAATTCGACAAAGTGCAAATCCTATAGCTAGCTCTAGAATGAGTTGATCGTTAGTACGCCCAGCAATGAAAGCTGCGATCGCATCTGGACTAGCGCGATATGTCCAACCGTGGGCGGGATGGTATCTATCTTTTTCCCAAAGCTCATTCCATAATTTGAGTAAAGACACACATAAAACTTCTAAAGAAGAAGTCTTCAGTTTGTGGTGATGATTATCTGACCAAAACCAAGCGTCTTTATCTTTGCTATATCTTGCTGAGGACAGCAATGGTCGAAACGAATGCGAATGTCTCGAATCTATGTGTGTTGTTGCAGTGCTAGCAAGTGCAGCGGCTAATTCAACTTCAGCAATGGGATATTCCTGATAAACTGCCTCAATCCATTTCTCCCCTAATTTGGGAACTGGAGGTAGTTTAGTTTTAATTCGACTATGCAACACCTCTAGTTGTCCTAAAAGACAAATTGCCGTAGTTGCTTCAGAATTACCTTGTTGCAGTCGATACAGCGTTTTCTGAATTGCTATTAAGAGATTGTATTGCGCTTGCGATTGTTTGTCGCTAGGACGTGCTTGCAGTCGCCATTTTCTTAATTCAGCGGCAAAATCTGTCTTTCCAGGGGTTGCAAGTCCGACATATATTAGGTATTTGCCCTGTCCTTTCCGTGTCCATAAACCAAATCGAGCAAATCGATTTAATCCTTGATATTCACTCCTTTGAGTAATGACATCGAGCATATCAATCGTATCGACAACTTGATTTTTGAGCCGAAACGCCAAGTCGGTTGTGACTAAATCTTGAAAGTCTTCCCAGTCCATTGGTTGCTCCCACAAAGGTAGCCAAACTTCATACGCTTTTCCTGTGCGATCGCTCGTATCTGCACTGCCAGAATTGACTTCTAGTAGCAGTGGGTAAGCAGCTATAGTGTATTCGGGAGCGCCTTCTGCGACTTCATTACGCGGAATTGCTTTGCCTGTAAATGTGGTGGCGCCTTCGAGATAAAGAATTAAATCAATAGGATTGGCAAGTTGCGACGATCTACCGCCATTGTCTAAATAATCGGCTTGAGACGCACTTGTAGGTGCTAAATCATCGAAATAGTCAGCAGCAGGGTAGGTATGACCTAACAAAGCTTGTGCAAGAAGTGTTTTGGGCTGCGATTCACCTAATATTGAAGCTCGAATAAAAGCTTCTGTTTCCGGCGCTGGTTCTCCCGTATCTAAATCCCAAAGTTGCTGACAAACTTGGAAGTAAGTTGTACAAAATTCCGTCTTCCCGACATTACCACCAGTTCCGAGTAAGTCGTTACAAAGAAACCTTGATCCTGTTTGCGTGTTGGTCATTAGCCCGACTGCATTAATCCATTCCAACCAGTGATGATTACTCACTCGACTAGGAAGATCAGCCATGAGCGTTAGCTTCTTTTGTGCTGCTGATTGTCCTGCGGTATCCAACGATCGCATTGCATCTTGTAGTTCTTGGTATCCCTCGCGCATTAATCTGTAGCGTTCAGATTGAGATACTAAAACTTGCTGAAATTCCTTTTTGTTAATGAGGCTGTCATTATTCCAGGGGCTAAGAAAAGGCTTAGGTTGATAGTTTTTGAGAATCTTCTCAACTAAATCTTCTGCTGATGCTTCCAAATAAAAACACTCATCCCAGTAACCTGTAGCTCCAGACAAGCGCAATAATCCGACAGCTTTTAACCACGCGATCGCAGTTGTCGGCGTTAGATGTGGAAAGGGAAATGCTTTAGTTGCTGTTACCATTTTTTGCTTTCTCCTGACGATATTGAGATGCTTTAACATCGGCGTTGCGAATCAAGGCTTCGAGGTAAATGAGTCTGAATGATCCATACTCGCGCAGCAAATTCTTGACTTGTCGATCCCAGTTACCTGCATTACCAGAAATCGTCAATTCCACCACAGGTAGCACCTCAACACCTGGAATCTCAACTTTAGGTAAATGCGTTCCTAACTCAACACCTCTTAAAACCTTGGCGTTAAATCGTTCTTTAGGGTTATTTGGTAGCAAGCTGTCGCGAACTTTGCCATGATGCGCCGCAATTAAGTATTGCGACAAAAACGCAGCACCTTGATGAGCAGCCGCGATCGCACTTGCTAACTCATGGCGATACCCTTTCATTTGCATTGGGGAACCATAAACTGTAGATTTAGCTAAGAGTTCTCTTTGAGACTGGGCGTATTTTTGCCAAACTTGATGTGCTTTACCCCAGTCGTGCCATCTAGCACAACGACAAAGTTCCTCAATTAGCCATTCGGGAATTTGTAGCCTTTGGAGATAGGGAATCACTTCTCGCAATGCTGCTTCGGTATCTTGTAAGTGAATTCCTAGCGGTAGAGCATAAGGAAAAGGCGGATCGTTGTACTCTGGTTCTATTTCTAGGCTGTAGGCTTGAGTATCTTCAGGGTTAGCTGTCCATCCTCTGGCTTGTGAATAGCCACCTGCTGTAATTGGTAGCCAGACAACATCACCGTGTTCTGGTTGCTTTTCCTCCCAAGCATCCTCACCCCAAATTAGTGGGATAACATCACAAGACTTGCAGAAATTGATTAGTTCTTTAGTCGGAACTGGACAAGTAAATTTTTGATGTGGTAGACGTTTTGGCGGTTTAATTGACCACACCACTGATACTGTAAAAGCAGTTGGATCGCGAACATACTGAGAAACTGTATATGTCGGATCGCGGTTTTTGTAGTGGGTACAGAAGAACGTTTCAACATCGCGCTTTGTGAGTTGATAACTTAGTAAATTCAACTTTGGTGAAGGAATTTGAGCAAGGTTATGAAGACTAGCATCTGGTAGTTGCACTAAGCGATCGCGAGTCGCTTCGCATTCTGTGGCATCATAAGGCAGCGGTTTCCATTGTTGATAGTCAAGCCAATGAATCTCTACTGTGTTATCTGTGCGCTTGCGCCCACACCGCCCACAGCGTTGCACAAACGAAGACCAAGGACATAATTCTGTAATTAATAGATCCGCATCTAAATCTACCCCAGCTTCCACAACTTGAGTTGCAACAATGACTCCTTGATAAGCTTTGAGTTTCTGCTGTAACTTCTCGCGGTCAATGCCTAAAAATCGACTGTGGATGATGAGTGGTGATAAATTTGGTAGTAATCTGCCGATTTCTCTAGCTCGATCTACTGTATTAACAACCACAAGAGATAAACTTTTTGGTACGTGTTTTGTTTCTACTAACGCTGCAACATCTGTCATTTCTTGCACAACAGCTCTAAAGACAGGTTTCGGGCGAGTAACTTTTGCAGCTAATATAGGATGAGCCAAATCTGCTGTATCTAACTCAAATCGCTCTACTTTTAAGTTTTCTAATGGTCTGTCATCAAAGGTTGCAGACATCAAGCATAGTTGAGTTTGCCCAAAAGTTCCCAACTTCTGCCAGTGTTTATAAAGTTGTACTAGGGTGCTATAAGCAACTCCTGTAAGTTGAATTTCATCTAAAATCCAACGACAATCGTTAGTTAAGGCTGCACAATGTAGCGGGCGTTGTCCCCACGACACGCCAAATCCTCTATTTAAACCACGTGATAATAATTGATCTTGTGTACCAATTAAAATTGCAGGCTGAGTTAAATCTTGTTCAAAACCATGTTCAACTAAACCACCTTTGAGGCAATACACTTTAATCGGTAAACAGTCAGATGCAGTGACTACCTGACAAGTATTTTCATAAACTTGTTCGACTAGCGATCGCGTCGGTAATGCATAAATCAATCGGGCTGTTATGGGAATACCTATTTTATGAGAGTACAGCCAAGGAATAATTGCCCCAAATTCTTTACCCGCCCCTGTCGGTGCAGCAACAACAGCAATTGATTGACCACTCCAACTCACAAAACGCTCTTGCCAAGGATACGGGTAAAATCCCGTACAGTGCTTGAAAAATTCGCGATAGCTCATGTCTCATTACAAGGCTGTTGTAGAGTAAAAGTTGCTACTCGTTATATTGCCCGTGGCAAGACAAAATCGCTCAATATCAGAAATCTCTATGAGGTAAACCATCCTGGAAGACAAGTAATTTTCCTGGATGAATTTGTATCCACACTTCGTTGTCAGTTAAAGGAGTTGTGGCGATGACTGCAACGCGATCGCTTGGTGTGGTTAACTTTTGAAAGTCTACTGTAATATCTTCATCGATTAAATGTGCAGCCGCAAATGGTGCTTGCCGGACGATGTAGCATAGCTTAGTTGAGCAGTATGTGAAAAAGTGTTCTCCATCAGAAAGTAAATAGTTAAATATACCTTTTGTGGCTATGGTTGCAGTCACTTCTTGCAACACAGGATATAGTTGTTCTAACGCAGGCTTACCTTGAGGAAAACTTTGGCGTAGAGTTTCCAAGATCAGGCAAAATGCTGTTTCACTATCCGTTTGACCTACAGGTTGATAAAAATTCGTCTGTGCCTGAAAATCTATAAGATTGCCATTGTGGGCAAATACCCAATATCGTCCCCACAGTTCGCGTCGAAACGGATGACAATTAACTAAAGCAATTCCACCTTGAGTTGCTTTGCGGATATGGGCAATGACATGAGTTGAGTGAATGGGGTAGCGTCGTACTAAGTCTGCAACAGGAGATGCGATCGCCGGTTTAGCATCTAAAAACATGCGACAACCTAAACCCTCAAAAAAGGCAATACCCCAACCATCTTGATGTTCATCGGTTCTTCCTCCCCGCGCCGAAAAGCCCTCAAACGAGAAACAAATATCTGTTGGAACATTACAATTCATTCCCAGCAGTTGACACATGAGAGCTTGTTTGTGTTGCAATTCAGTGCAATTTTAACCAAAATTGTGGTGCAACGGACTCGCGATCGCTTCATCGTGACGTAGCACTTGGCAAAATGAATGTATACTCAAGTTCCGTAAACTCGACAACTTAGCGACTGCAAGGCTAACGCAAACCGCCACGTGCTCAAAGCTACACTTTAGTAGAACAAGCGATCACTTTTTTACAGCATTAATCCGAGGATTTGATGTGATATGAGCATAACTTTACAACTTCCTTTGGTTCTCAGACTCACTGACGAACAGTTTGAACAACTCGCCGCTGCTAATCGCGAGTTGCAATTAGAATTAACGACCAAGGGAGATCTGATTATTATGCCGCCTACGGGAGGAGAAACAGGCGATCGCAACTTTGAGTTAGCTGGACAATTTTGGTTGTGGAATCGCCAAAATCTCTTAGGAAAAGCTTTTGACTCCTCGACAGGCTTTCGCTTACCGAATGGCGCGACTCGTTCTCCTGATGTTTCTTGGGTAAAAATGGAGCGATGGAATAGTTTGACTCAAGCGCAAAGAAAGAAGTTTCTACCTTTATGTCCAGATTTTGTGATTGAACTGCTTTCAGAAACAGATGAGTTAGCAGACACTCAAGTCAAAATGCAAGAATATCTAGATAACGGTTTGCAGCTAGGTTGGTTAATTAATCCTAGTACTCAACAAGTAGAAATTTATCGTGCTGGGCAAGAAGTTGAAGTTTTAGCTTCGCCTCCAACTTTATCCGGTGAAGATGTTCTTCCTGGGTTTGTTTTAGATTTACAGCCAATTTTTGCTTAGCTACTTACAGGTTGAGAGTTTATTGTTGTTACTGAACCTAACGCAATCAGCTAATAAGAATGTTTTTATATTTATCAAAGTTATTACCTTTATTTTTCTATCCGCTAGGATTGGCGTGTGTTTTAATCTTATTTGCATTAGTAACGTTGTGGAAAAAACCACGTCAAGCATCAACTGCATTAACAATCGCTCTCGTTGTTTTGTTATTAGCGAGTAATGGTTGGACTTCTCGTGCTTTGGTGCGATCGCTAGAATTTCAAAATATTCCCTCAACTGAATTACCCAATGCAGAAGCAATTGTCGTTTTAGGCGGTGCGACTAAACCTGCGTTTTTTCCACGCCCTGCAGTAGACTTATCTGAAGAAAGCGATCGCATGTTTTATGCTGCGCAGTTGTATCACCAAAAAAAAGCCCCTTTCGTGATTCTCAGCGGTGGGCGTATAGATTGGAGTGGTGCTGGTTCTTCTGAATCCGCAGATATGGCAATGATTATGCAGCAGTTAGGCGTACCAAATTCAGCAATTATTCAAGAACCAAACTCGCTCAATACTTACGAAAATGCAGTCAATGTCAAAAAAATTCTGCAAGCACGTCAAATCAACCAAGTGCTACTTGTCACTTCAGCAATGCATATGCCGCGATCGCTTGCCATTTTCAAAAAACTTAAAATTGCTGCAATACCTGCACCTACTGATTTTATAGCAAGTAGCGATTTTCAGTATTTAAGCAATACTCCTCAAGCCACACTGTTAAACTTGTTACCAGAAGCAGAGCGATTACATCAGTTTACTCGTGCTTTGAAAGAGTATGTCGGTTTAGTGGTTTATCGTTTACGTGGTTGGTTGTAAAACAATTAGCTACTTCTGGTTAAATTATGCATTTAGGCACAAATCTCTCTCAGTTGCGATCGCTATAATTGCAGCAAGAGACTGACTTCTTTTGCTTAACTCATGGCTAACCAGTTCCACTACATTATTCCGCTGCCGCCACCAGAAACACAAGATATTTTTGCCGCTTACCAAGCAACACGCCAATTTTATCGGGAAGTACAATCGCGCACTGATCTACAGCAACACTGTGACTGGTATTATACCATAGCAGAGCGCCATAGACAAGAATTAGAGCAAATGCGTAATGAACTGAATATTCTAAGTTGGTTTCGTCGGGCAAGGAGTTAGATCGCTAATCATCTCCATCGCCCTTAAGATGAACATCCCCGACTAAGATAGATCCTCAATTTCAGTTTCGCGCAGGTGAGCTTTAAACTTTTTACTGAACTGCACTTGAATTGGCAGATTAGCACTGATTGGTTTGCCTTGCCATTCGTTAGCAAAACTAACAATCTCGCCTTCTAAGCCTTTGATATCAAAAGGTTCACCGCGATGTTCGGGATGATGGTAAACAATGACTGATTCTTTAACGCGGATGCGATCGCCAACTTTCATAGACTTGTAATTAGAGTGTTTCCCTCTCAAGAAGCAATGCAAAATTATTATTCAATACAATTGCTTATTCCAGACAACCTCTTTATCTTTGCATAAGATTGTCCCTTGTTATACACTCTAAGCGATAAATGAGGAGCGAGGGAGTAGGAGCGCGGGGCGAGGAAACGAGTTATAAGCCTTGTAGCAGTCTTTAGTCTTTACCTCATTTAGTTTAATGCTGCGTATTGCTGAAAAAAACTTTTAAATTCAATTAAACGTAGTCCTGATTTAGGAAAGCTTAAGCTAGATTGGTAGTAATGATTATAGTTTGCTGTCACATTGTTGCTAGCTCATTAAATAACTGTAGCTCAAGCGAACTCGTAAATTACTGTGCATTTAGCTATTAAAACACCACAATGCCGATAAACGTCACGCTGTTATGGTTAATAGCAGGGGCAATTCTTTGTTTGATGGAACTAGTGCTACCAACGGCGTTTGTCGCTTTTATGATGGGACTGAGTGCTTTTGTTGTAGCAGTAATATCTCTAGTCATTCCTCAGTTAAGCATACAAGCTGTGCTCTGGCTAGGACTATCGACAGCATTTATTTTAATGTCGCGTCGCCTACTGTCACCTAAACGGAAACAACTACAAGAAGCTTTTGTGGCAGAAACATTAACTGAAATCCCCGCCGGAAGAGAAGGAAGAGTGATCTATGAAGGTAATTCATGGCGGGCGCGGTGCGAAGATCGATATTTAGAGATCGCGCCTTCTCAAAAAGTCTATGTGGTTCGCCGTGAAGGTACAACTTTAATCGTTATGCCGGAAGATTTGTTGCACTAAGAGGGGTGAGAGGTGAGTGAATGGCAGAAATTAGAGCTTTTGCTATGTTAGAACAGATTTTACACTCATTCTTCTTACTTACTGTCTCATTGCAAGCCATTTAAAAACTGCCTCAGTACTACACATTTAGTAACTTAATACTCATAAACAGGAAATCACATGAATGAACTATTTTTGCTAGTTGCACTAGCACTTGGAGGTTCAGCCTTAGCAGGTTCAGTAAAAGTCACGAATCAGGGTAATGAAGCCTTAGTAGAGAGACTGGGTAGTTATAATAAAAAGCTTGAACCAGGGTTGAGTTTTGTTTTCCCCTTTATTGATAAAGTTGTTTTCCGCGAAACTATTCGGGAAAAAGTGCTAGACATTCCGCCGCAAAAATGTATTACCCGCGATAACGTTTCGATTGAGGTAGATGCAGTTGTATACTGGCGCATTGTTGATATGGAAAAAGCCTGGTACAAGGTAGAAAATCTCCAATCAGCAATGGTAAATTTGGTTTTAACGCAAATCCGTTCGGAAATGGGCAGACTAGAGCTAGATGAAACATTTACTGCCCGCGCCCAAATCAATGAAATATTATTGCGCGATTTAGATATTGCGACAGATCCTTGGGGAGTAAAAGTCACGCGGGTAGAACTACGCGATATTATTCCTTCGCTGGCAGTTCAAGAATCAATGGAGTTGCAAATGTCTGCTGAACGGCGTAAACGAGCAGCAATTTTGACATCCGAAGGCGATCGCGAATCTGCAGTGAACAGCGCCAAAGGTAGAGCCGAAGCCCAAATTCTCGAAGCTGAAGCGCAACAAAAAGCCACTATTCTGCAAGCTGAAGCACATCAGAAAACGATTGTCTTGCACGCACAAGCCGAACGCCAGGAACAAGTTCTCAAAGCTCAAGCAACCGCAGAAGCATTGCAAATTATTACGAAAACTCTACAAACAAATCCTGAAGCCCGTGAAGCACTGCAATTTTTAATTGCACAAAACTATCTTGACATGGGAACAAAAATTGGTAGTAGCGATAGTAGTAAAGTAATGTTTATGGACCCGCGTAGTATTCCGGCAACTATCGAAGGTATGCGTTCAATTGTATCTGATGCTCAAAATATGCCACATGTCAATGGCGATCGCGCTAATTAGGAGCGAGCAATAGGAGTTGCCAGTGATTAGTTTTGGAAAGCGAAGAAAGGTGCCGAAAGCATTAGAATTTTCTCAGCTCATAACTCAACACTCTCAACGAGTAACTTTCTTAAACTCAAAACTCAAAACTCAAAACTCTCTTATCACTCCGCACCAACACCAGCAGCTTGCGCCATTTGACATTGGTTACATAATCCAAAAAATTCTAAGGTGTGATAGAAAATCTTGAAATGATGCGCTTGATGCAACTGAGTTTCTAGCTCGTGAACAGGGCATTGATTGATAGCAATTGATCTGCCACACTGTAAACAAGTCAAATGGTGTTTATCTTGCTGCACTGAACTATAAAGTGATTCGCCAGAAGCCAAAGTTCGCACTTGAACTGCACCTTCAAGTTTTAAGGCTTCCAATGCTCGATATACTGTAGCAAGTCCCACACTTTGGTTGCGGTTGCGTAACTCTACATAGATATCTTGAGCAGAAATTGCTTTATTAAGGCTTTTAAGCAATTTCAGAATGCGTTCCTGACTGCGAGTGCGTTCGGCTTTCATAGACACTTATGGCATTTTCCTACATATAAAAATCAACTAAGTTGTTCATAAGCTAGCTCAAACCGATACGCGAGTCATAACTATACTTTACTAGAAGTATAGAGGCAGTGTGGCGGCTTGGTAATGCAGTAGCGAGTAGCTAACTGTTGACACTAGAGGTATCAGGAAAAGGGTAGGATCATCTTTTGTTTCATTGATGAAATTGAAGAAAGGCGATGCGAAAATATCAAGCTCATATCTATGTTACTCTGCGACCCTCAGTTCTTGATCCTGCTGGCACAGCTGTGATGTCGGGTTTGCAGCATATGGGTTACGATACTGTTGAGCAGGTACGAATTGGCAAGTATATTGAACTGAGTTTAAGCGCTCAGAATGAGGAGATCGCACGGCAGCAGTTGGATCTCATTTGCGATCAGTTATTAGCTAACCCAGTCATTGAGAACTATCGCTTTGATTTAGTTGAACAACGAGATGGAGTGACAGCGTGAAATTTGGAATTGTCGTATTTCCAGGATCGAACTGCGATCGCGATGTTGCCTATGTCACGCGATTACTGCAGCAGCCAACGCGCATGGTATGGCATGAAGATACAGATATTAGCGATCTTGATGTCGTTATTATTCCTGGCGGCTTTAGTTATGGCGATTATCTCCGCTGTGGAGCGATCGCGCGTTTTTCTCCCGTGATGCAACAAGTTGTCACACACGCTGAGCAAGGTAAGTTTGTTCTGGGAATTTGCAACGGTTTTCAAGTCTTAACTGAAGCAGGATTATTACCTGGTGCGCTGATCCGCAATCGCGACTTGCATTTTATTTGCGATCGCGTTCCCTTAAAAGTAGGACGTACAGATCTGCCGTGGACGCAAAACTACACACAAGGAGAAATCATTACTTTACCTATCGCGCACGGAGAAGGTCAATTTTATGCTGATGAGGACACAATAAAACAAATAGAAGATAACGGTCAAGTACTATTTCGCTATCACGGTGAAAATCCCAATGGTTCTGTTAACAACATTGCAGGTATTTGCAACGTTACGGGCAACGTAATCGGCATGATGCCGCACCCTGAACGTGCCTCCGATCCAGTACTAGGTAGCACGGATGGTTTAGGACTATTTAAGGGCATAGGAGCGAGGAGTTAGTTTTGAGTTTTGAGTTTTGAATTAAAAGAATTGTCTCAACACTTCACGACTCAACGAACCACAGAGGCACAGCGAAAAGTTTGAGCGGAGGTTTCCTCCGAGCAAAGCTTTTAAAGACAGAGATCGCAGAGAGAAGAATAAAGAGAGGTTTTCATGAATGATTTAGGACTGCTATAACTTTCTTAAACTCAAAACTCAAAACTCAAAACTTTCTTAAGCAGGAGTATCTCCAACCTGAGTAAAATCAGAACTGCCGAAAACTGCTTCAGGGTAGCGGTAATATTTGTATTCCATCAAGTTGTAAAACGGATCTTCTAAAAAGAATGTGCGATGTTCTAAAGGAGAGTCGGGAAACCGATGTTTAGCTTCTTCACGGAAGACTAAATTTTTCTGTTGTGCGCGTTCTAACAAATCTTTCCAATCGTTTTCTGACGTAAAAATGATACCAAAATGCCTTGGATAAATACCTCGCTGCGGTTCCAGTTTCTCTTTAGTCAAGTGCGCAACTAACTGATGACCGTATAAATTTAGGATCAAGGCGTGCTTGTTTTCACGACCAGGGGTACACCCCAATCCATCGACGTAATATGCTTTTGCTTGCACAATATCGGTGATGGGAAAGGCAAGATGAAATAAAGTTTGGTTCATGGCTTGCATATTGGAGATTGACAAAAGTAGATGCTATATACTTATTCGCTTAATCCTTGGCTCATTGCAGTGGGTTTAAACACAGTTTTATTAGCAATTGCTTGGATTGTACCGAAAAAGCTGTTAACGCCTGCTGGTTTCTTTCACGCTTGGGGATTGGGTGTTTTAATTTGGGGAACTTTGGGATGGCAAGGCTATTTGGTTGTCATGTTCTACTTTTTAGTTGGTTCGGTGGTGACTCGAATTAAACTGAAGGAAAAGGAAACTGAGGGTATTGCCGAAAAGCGATCGGGTGCTAGAGGTCCTGAAAATGTTTGGGGTTCAGCGCTAACTGGGGCATTATGTGCGCTGGGAACATTGCTAGTCTCTGAGTGGGGAGGCAATTGGTTAATTGCATCGCTATTGTTACTCGGATATGTTGCCAGTTTCAGTACTAAACTTTCTGACACTTGTGCGAGTGAAGTTGGTAAAGCTTACGGTAAACGGACATTTTTGATTACGAATTTTCAACCCGTACCGCGTGGTACTGAAGGCGCAGTATCTTTAGAAGGAACGTTAGCTGGGGTCGTCGCTTCCGGTGCGATCGCTTTTGTTGGTTGGGGTGTTGGTTTAATCGACTTACTCGGAGTCGTATTTTGTATTATTGCCGCATTTATTGCTACAAATTTAGAAAGTGTAATTGGAGCGACATTACAAACAAAGTTTGATTGGCTCACAAATGAACTTGTCAATGTTTTGAATACTTTAATTGGTGCGATCGCAGCTATTTTATTAGCATTATTGTGGTATCAGATATAGATGGTTTCAACTAACAGCCATTTACCTGCATAATTTATTTTTCCAGAAACTCTTATTGGTGCAGCATTCGGATAATTTTCTAGCTGATGGTTAATGTGCGATCGCAATGTTACCAATATCCAATCACCGCGAAATTGCTTAGGAGTATTCATTGTAATAGTATAGTTTTGTATATCATATTTATAGAAAATGCCAGAAAATGTCGCGAGACTTGATGGCATATCTTGATGCAAAGTGCAAGCACAATTGCCATCAACTGGGTATTTCTCTGGATGATCTAAGTAGTGTGTTTGCCAAAATATCCAATCAGGATGTTGTGGTGGTAGATTGAACAAAGGTATAATCGCGACCTGATCTTGTAACAATGCTTGCTGTAAAATCTTCACAGGTAGATTGCGAGGTTGACACGTCAATTCCACACACAAAGCAGCCGCCATACCCGCTGCTTGTCCAATTCCCATGACAATGGGTTGCAAGCGAGTCGCCCCATTGGCGATATGCGATACCGAAATATTCTTTTCACACACTAGTAACCCATCAACTGTCGCTGAAATCAAACAACCGTAAGGAATTGTGAACGGTGTTCCTGTCCAGCGTCCGCCCCAGCGTAGTGATTTTGGCGCAAGCGGAAACTCAAAGCCTGGATAATGATGATCGTTAGGGTAGTTACCAAACGCAATGCTATCAGGTTGTAAAGCTGCGACTTGTCCTGTTGATACTGGTAAAATATCCTGTTCGCATACGGTATTTAACCCGACTAAACGGCGACTTTCTCGGTAGTAAGGATGCATCGCAAAACCTGTGCCAAAAACATCCGCTAAACCGTAACGGCGACCAATTTGAGATTGAATAAAGTAAGCAAAATTTTGACTATGCCAAAGACATTCTTGTAGAAACTCGTTTTGTGCTGTCTTCGAGGTAATTAAACGTTCTACTTTTACGCCATAGTCATTACCAGATATAGGCCAATTCATCATAAATCGATTATCTGGTAAGCGCCCGTAATTTAAAAATTGCTCTACACCGTAGTTTTTCCACGCCTCAGTGAACTTTGATGCATCGTAATCGGGTGCGGATGATATTTCTGGCGCAACGTCTGCACCAAAATCTTGCATGACAACAACCCATGTAGGTGCTTGTACAGCGTATTGTGCAGTTAACGTGTTATGTTCTACAGGTGCACTTGGTTCTTGCCACTCAGACTGAAATTCCCAGCCCCAGCGATAGGGAACATCTGCTAAGGCAAGAATATCTCCCAATTCGGTAGCATCAAGAGTGATTTTTGCTGTCACTGTGAAGTTGCTAAATCGAACGCCAGTGATGCAACTATCTTGACAGTAAACTTCGAGTGGTACTTCACCACTTATCCAATGCAGATTTGGTAATTCTTGCACCCATTCTGCAAATATTTGCGCTCCTACACGCGGATCGTAACTGAAAAAGCTTACCCAACTATTGTCTAATCCTCCAGCTTGTCGCTGCTGTAGTTCTTGTAAAAACTTACCCCAAAGCCCTGTTTGAAACGCTTCTAACTCATTACCATCTGGCGCAGACACCCCAGCTGATGTTAGCATTCCGCCTAACCAAGAAAATTCACTCACCAAAATAGTATTCGCACCGCGACGCGCTGAAGAAATAGCCGCAGCAGTTCCACCAGTACCACCCCCTACTACCAACACATCGGCTGTTAATGTCTGCATCACTAATTTGGAGATTGCGTGTATAGATGACGATATGCGATCGCACTCAAATTATTATGTTAAGCCACAACGCTCAAACAGATAAAAGCAATTATGGAAGTACCTGATTAACTAGTTGCAGTAATGACACATCCATACAAAGTATTGATTGATTGGTTGTACGCTGCTCAATAGTGTTAAATCTAAGATCGTTGAGTGGTAAAGTGGCATGAAAGCACAGGTATATCGCGGCGTTAAACAGCTAAGTTATGAGGAATTGCCAGTACCTACTCTAGAAGCTGATGAGGTGTTGGTACAAGTGCATGTTGTGGGCTTGTGTCAGTCGGATATCAAAAAGATTCTTTATCCTTTATATGAACCGCCACGGATTTATGGACATGAAACAGCAGGAGTGATTGCTGCAGTTGGAGAAGACGTGAAAAACTGGCAAGTGGGGACGCGCGTGGTTGTGATGCACCACATTCCTTGTATGCGCTGCGCTTACTGTCTCAACGACAATTTCTCCATGTGTGATATGTATAAAAATATTTGCACAACGGCTGGATTTGCCCCTAGTGGCGGTGGCTTCGCAGAGTATGTTAAGGTTCCTAGTCATATTGTCCGTAATGGTGGGTTAATTCCGATTCCAGACGATGTGAGTTTTGAAATTGCCAGTTTTGTTGAACCGACAAATTGTTGTCTTAAAGCCGTAAAAAAAGCTCAAATTGCACCAGGACAAACTGTCTTAGTGACAGGCGCAGGACCAATTGGGTTAATGTTTATTATGTTGGTGAAGTATTTCGGTGCTAGAGCGATCGCTACTGATTTACTTCCTTCTAGAATTGCGAAAGCTTTGAGTGTTGGTGCAGAAGCTGCGTTTGATGCGCGCGATGCAGAATTAGTAGCAAAAATTCACGCCCTTACAAATGGCATGGGTGTTGATACGACACTACTTGCAGTTCCTAGCGATAAAGCCTTTTTTCAAGCTTTAGACTGTACGCGCAAAGGTGGTAAAATTTTGTTTTTTGCAGAATTTCCCGATGAAGTCGAAATCCCACTTAATCCTAATATTCTTTACCGTCGCGAAATTGACTTGATTGGTAGCTACAGTTCTTCGTTTCGGTTGCAAAGTCTCGCTGTGGATATTGTATTTAACTCTCGGATCGACGTTGCTGCATTGATTAGCGATCGCTACCCTCTACATGAATTATCTCTAGCAGTGGAACGCGCGATCGCTCCTACTCAAGAAACTTACAAGATCTTGATTTATCCCTCACCTGAATGCTGAATGCCACACTGATTTTTCACCCAAAGCTCTTCTATTAGGAGTATAGTTGAATTTGTGTGATTATCTCGTTAGGTAATTCAACCCCCTGAAGGTAGATTTTTTCATCTAATTAACTTACTTATCTTCATCTAATAATTATGGATTCTTCTATTCCTACGCGTGGGCAAATTGAACGTACTTTATCCCAGCGAATTCAAGCTTTATACCGTCATCAATTAGAACATCAACCAAGCCGCATCACTTGTCAGATTTTTGATGAAAAAGTCGCGATTATTTTGGAAGACTCAATTACGCAACCTGAGCAACTTCTAGTAAGTAGTGGTCAAGAAGAGTTAGCCCAAGAAGTCCGTTCTGAGATTGATGAGGCATTAAAACCGCAAATCAAGTCAATTATAGAGGAGATTGTTGGAGTTAGTGTGATAGATTTGTTGAGTAATGCAAAACTTGATACAGGTCGTACTGCAACTGTAGCTATTTTGGCTGAAACACCCAAGCTCCGAAACATGGTTTGAATAGCTTATCTCTACGCTCTTGCTTTTGTTTTTAAATCAGTTATTGTGAATTTATTATTTAACATTAAAACTTTAACTTTCGTATGATTGAATTGTTTGTGACTAGCCAATAATTACTAGGTATTATAATTGCCAATCATTAATAGACTCTTGATCTTAATAAAGATTACCTAAGCAAGACAACGACGAATTGTTGCTTCTAACTCTTCAATAATGTATGGTTTTTTGATATATTCCTTGCATCCTGCTAGCAAAAATCGTTGCTGATCCTCTACTCTTGCCATTGCAGTGACAGCAACAATAGGAATATCCATCGTTTCTGGATCTTGTTTTAAGCGATAGACAACCTCAATTCCATCTAAATCTGGCAGCATCATATCCAGTAAAATTAAATTTGGTTGATAATTTTGCGCCATAAGTACCGCTGTGTGACCATCGGTTGCAGTGATGTGAGAACATTCAATCAACATCAATAGTTGAGTCAATAGCTGCAAGTTGTCTTCATTATCGTCCACAGCTAAGACTAAAGGTTGTCTAAGCTTATCTTGCTGAGGACTACTAGAATGCAAATTCATATTCATAGCTTAGAAAAAGTCGCAAAAGCGTATAACCAATTTATGTGACCGCTTGAATGAGGCTTTCCCCAAGTGGTGTAGACGACAGCACTTGTAGTGGACTGGCTCGTAAATCCACCAATTTATTAATTTGTGTTCATCGTTGGCGGAGAACATGCAATCTAGCAAAGAAACGCTAACTTTCTCAATCTTACAATACTCTTGTCAATAAATACATCTTTAGATATAAAAAAACACTACTACGGTAGGATTGACATTAATTGATAGTTTTATTTCAGTCTTTTGCTAGAAATAGGAGCGGAGTTTCTCAACCTACAGAGAAATTCTGAAATTAACTATCTGTCTTTAGGGTGTTTGAAGAGGATAAAAGAATCTGATAGTTTATTTACGCATTGTGCATATAAACACCCCTTAATCTACTGATAAGTTTATGGAGGAAAAAATACTGGCTAGTTTTACTTCTTTAGAGGAGACTTTGTCACAACAAATTCATGCACTATATATTAGTCAGTTGGGTCACTCTCCACAAAAAGTTATTTGCAATTTGTTAGACAAGAGTTTAACAATTGTAGTTGAACATCCAACTACTCCACCTGAACGACTTTTGATTGAAAGTCATAAAAATGATCTAGCAGAAGAAGTCAGCTGGAACTTGTACAAAGCTATTGAGCCATACATGAAAGCAATCATTGAGGCTGTAGTGAGAGTTCCTGTGGTAGATTTAATCGGAACCTCAAGTATTGACTCAGACCGCACTAGCATAGTTGCAGTCTTAGCTGATAAACCCCAGTAATTTTAGTAATAGCAGAAATAGATAGTCTTATGCCAAGCTACGCTGTAGCTACTGTGTGGTACAAATGACTAAACATGATGTCTTCTAGATCGTCCAACATATAAGGTTTTGTGATGTAACCGTCACATCCAGCCCCCACAATCCGACGGTAATCTTCTTCTTTCGCTAATGCTGTTACTGCGACAATAGAAATTAACTGCGTTTGAGGACTTTTTCTCAAGTGATGTACAACTTCTATGCCATTTAAATCAGGTAACAGTATATCCAGTAAAATTAAATCTGGCTGATACCGTTGCGCTAAGGATAAAGCGTCTTTACCGTTTTTCGCTGTGATACATGCGAAATTGTTTCCTCTAACTACTTCTGTCAGCAAAAATAAGCTATCTTCATCATCATCTACTGCGAGGATAAGCGGCTGATTAATTGCCTGCTTGTTACTTGCTAAGAGTGCTTCCAACTTTCTACTCCATCCAGGAAGGTCTTCAATCTGTGAGAGAATCCTCACAGGAAATTAAGATCGAGGCACTCCCCAAGCGGCGATTAACAGCGCTTACAGCGGACTGGCTCGTAGATAACTAATCTCATTAGGTTATTTTCTGCGCTATGAGTTGAGGAAAAGCGGGATAAGTCAATACGACTTTGGAATTTTGTCTTCTTAAGCTCAGTTTAAATCAAATTGGTGGCTAGAATGAGAACATTGTAAACTAACTCAACACATCCTACTGAGACATCAAAACTTGTGTAAATCGTATACTCGAACACTTTTTACTAAATTATATAAGTTTTTTTCTTTACATCTTGTTACTGTATTTAATAATTATTTAATATCTTACATTCTACCTAGTCTTTTTGCAACCGCACAAGCACATATAAAAAATATGTTATGCGTCAGCCGCGATCGCCAAAGCATCAAAGTTGTACTCAATTTCGTAAGCAAAATTACTTATAAGTGCTCAGTAGTCCTTTACAAAATCTTTTTATAATTCAAACTGTAAAAAGAAGCGATAATTGAAGTAAGAAAAGTAATAATTTCGGGAGCAAAATTTAAAAAACATCCCGCGATTGAATTGATTAAAGAGGTCAGGTAATGGGTATCGCTACAATTAATCCCGCAACAGGGGAAACGCTCGAAACGTTTCAGCCGCTGACCGATGCCGAAATTGCAGCTAAACTGGAACAAGCACAAACAACATTTGAAAAATATCGTTGGTTGTCAATTGCAGAACGATCGCATTTTATGCAAACTGCAGCAGATATTTTAGAAAAACAAAAAGCAAAATATGCTGAATTGATGACCCTAGAAATGGGGAAACCATTACAAAGCGCGATCGCTGAAGTTGAAAAGTGTGCGCTAGTATGTCGCTATTACGCAGAACACGCGGCAGAGTTTCTTGCAGATGTAGGAGTTAAAACTGACGCGAGTCAGAGTTTCATCCGCTATCAACCCTTAGGAATTATCTTAGCAGTGATGCCGTGGAATTTTCCCTTCTGGCAAGTTTTCCGGTTTGCTGCACCAGCGTTGATGGCAGGAAATGTCGGTTTACTCAAACATGCTTCTAACGTACCGCAATGCGCGTTAGCAATTCAAGAAATTATCCAAAGTGCGGGTTTTCCCACAGGAGTCTTTCAAACTTTGTTAGTGGGTGCTGACAAAGTCCCCGCATTAATTGCCGATGAACGAATCAAAGCAGCAACTTTAACAGGAAGCGAACCCGCAGGCGCAAGTTTAGCAGCCGCGGCTGGGAAGCAGATCAAAAAAACGGTACTTGAATTAGGCGGAAGCGATCCATTCATTGTGTTAGCAAGTGCTGACATTGAGATAGCTGCTAAAACAGCAACAACAGCCCGAATGCTAAACAACGGTCAATCGTGTATTGCCGCCAAACGCTTTATTGTAGAAGAAGCGATCGCTAACCAATTTGAGAAACTGCTGATAGAAAACTTCCAAGCATTAAAAGTAGGCGACCCGATGGATCTCAATACAAATATTGGACCATTAGCAACGCCACAGATTCTGCAAGATTTAGATCAGCAAGTCCAAAATTGTATTGTCAGTGGAGCAAAAGTTTTGGTGGGTGGAAAACCATTATCACGTCCTGGAAACTACTATCCACCAACGATTTTGAGTGAAATTCCTGCAGGTTCAGCAGCGTATAACGAAGAATTTTTTGGTCCTGTAGCACTGTTATTTCGCGTTCCTCATATCGATGCGGCAATTAAACTAGCCAACAGCACACCTTTTGGCTTGGGTGCAAGTGCATGGACTACAGACGAACAACAACGCGATCGCTTAATTTCAGAATTAGAAGCTGGAGCCGTCTTTATTAACGGTTTAGTTAAATCTGATCCGCGTATGCCTTTTGGGGGAATTAAGCGCTCTGGTTATGGCAGAGAATTGGGAATTCAAGGCATACATGAGTTCGTCAATGTTAAAACAGTGTGGGTGAAGTAGGGGCGAGGAGCGTTAGAGGAGCGAGTTAAGTCAACTCGGTTCTTCATAGCTTTCAATCTGCGCCTGATTTAGGAGGAAATTTCAATGAATACAGCAGAATTATTAGTGCAATGCCTAGAAAACGAAGGCGTGCGCTACGTTTTTGGCTTGCCAGGAGAAGAGAATTTACATGTCTTAGAAGCACTTAAAAATTCTTCTATCCAATTTATCACCACGCGGCACGAACAAGGTGCAGCGTTCATGGCAGACGTATACGGACGCCTAACCGGAAAAGCAGGGGTATGTCTTTCGACATTAGGTCCTGGTGCAACAAATTTGATGACAGGAGTCGCTGATGCCAACTTAGACGGTGCGCCATTGGTAGCAATTACCGGACAAGTGGGAACGGATCAAATGCACATCGAAGCCCACCAATATTTAGACTTGGTAGCAATGTTTGCTCCTGTTACTAAGTGGAATACTCAAATTGTTCGTCCTAGTAATACACCAGAAATTATTAGAAAAGCTTTTAAGCGATCGCAAAGTGAAAAACCTGGTGCAGTTCACATTGATCTACCCGAAAATATTGCTGCAATGCCCGCTACAGGTAATCCTTTAAGAACCGATAAATTAGAAAGAACCTATGCGGCATTTCACAGCATCACTGAAGCAGCAACCGTGATTTCACAAGCTACTAACCCGATTATTCTTGTCGGTAATGGAGCAATTCGTGCTGATGCAAGCGAAGCAGTAACTGAGTTTGCAACACAGCTTAACCTTCCTGTTGCTAATACATTTATGGGGAAAGGTGTGATTCCTTATCAACACCCATTGGCATTATGGTCAGTTGGATTGCAACAACGCGATTATATTAATTGTGGTTTTGATAATACCGATTTAGTGATTGCAATTGGCTATGATTTAATTGAGTATTCCCCGAAAAAATGGAATCCCGATGGCAAAATTCCTATTATTCATATTGGGGAAACTCCTGCAGAAATTGATAGTAGTTACATTCCTACTGTTGAAGTTGTTGGTGATATTTCGGATTCATTAT
Organism: Gloeocapsopsis sp. IPPAS B-1203; assembly: GCF_002749975.1. Classification (NCBI taxonomy): domain Bacteria; kingdom Bacillati; phylum Cyanobacteriota; class Cyanophyceae; order Chroococcidiopsidales; family Chroococcidiopsidaceae; genus Gloeocapsopsis; species Gloeocapsopsis sp. IPPAS B-1203. Next base: position 84,039 of record NZ_PEIG01000019.1, read on the forward strand.
ACGAAATTTTAAAACGAGCAGACCGCGACGACAAAGCCGATCCTTATGCTTTGGAATTACGCTCAGAAATTCGCGCAGACTATGAGCAATATGCTACTGATGATGGATTTCCTATTAAGCCACAAAAACTGATTTATGACTTACGACAGGTGATGGGACCTGAAGATATTGTGATTTCTGATGTTGGAGCGCATAAAATGTGGATTGCTCGACATTATCATTGCGATCGCCCAAATACTTGTCTCATCTCTAATGGGTTTGCCGCAATGGGAATTGCTATTCCTGGGGCAGTAGCAGCTAAATTAGTTTATCCTAATCGGAAAGTTGTTGCTGCAACTGGTGATGGTGGTTTTATGATGAATTGCCAGGAATTAGAAACAGCTTTGCGAGTTGGTACGCCATTCGTTACGTTGATTTTTAATGATGGCGGTTATGGGTTAATTGAGTGGAAGCAACGGAACCAATTTGGTAGATCTTCTTATGTCCATTTTGGTAATCCAGATTTCGTTAAATTAGCTGAAAGTATGGGACTAAAAGGCTATCGTGTAGAAGCAACAACTGATTTCATTCCTATTTTGAAAACAGCTTTAGCTCAGGATGTACCTGCAGTCATTGATTGTCCGGTTGACTATCAGGAAAACTATCGGTTTACACAACGATCTGGTGATTTGAATTGTATTGTGTAGGAATTTAGCGGAGGGTGAACAGACTAGTTCAGATGCAGAGAACACAGAGGAATAAAGAGAGTCTTCTGGTATTGGCTATATGTTTTTGCTGTAGTTAACGAGCATTAATTAAGCAAAAGTATTTTTTAATACATTTTCTCGGATAAGTTTGTATCAAAAATAAAGCCGATAAGTAAAAATGTAGGCAACAAAATTGTGCAATTTGTTGTTTAGGAAGGCTTTGTGGATGGTGTGGGCAAATGAGAAATAATGTAGGGTTGCGGTTTGAGATCAAAAGAGTCCTAGAAAGATTAGTTCATAAATGGCAGGTAGTAGGAGTTGTCGCAGGAATAGGGTTACTTTTGTGTAGTTTGAGTGGGATAGCTTGGTCTTCACCTACAGCTACACCCTTACGAACGCATCGCATTATGTCTACTCCGGAAAATGTAATCTGGGGAGAATTATTTAAGCCTGACTCTCGTCCGATCGCGCGGGTGCGTTCAGGCGATCGCATCATCATGCAAACGGTGTCGCATGAAGGAATATTACCCGATCAAGGAGATACTGCTGCCTTTTTTAATCAAGGTGGAATTCCGCAAAGTACCAAAAGTAGAGTGACTCAAAATAAGATTTTACCAGACCAACTTAAAGTCAAATCTGCAGTCAAGAAAACAGGTCCTGGTCCTCACGTCATTACAGGTCCAATTTATGTAGAAGGTGCGCAACCAGGAGATACTTTAGAAATCAAAACGCTGGCAATTGACTACCGCGTTCCTTACGGTGTCATTTCTAACCGTCACAGTAGAGGCGCACTACCTGGAGAATATCCCCTAAATAATGCTCCGATTTATTCGCGAGTAATCCCTTTAGATATTAAGCGTGAAATAGGGATTTTTCAGCCAGAAAACAACTTGCCTCCAATTCAACTCCCCCTAGATCCTTTTATGGGTATTATGGGCGTCGTTCCTGCTGATCGAGAAGAAGCTGTAAACTCTGTACCCCCAGGTAACTACGGTGGCAATATTGACATCAAGTTGCTTGGTCGTGGTTCGAGTTTATATTTACCAGTTCAAGTACCTGGAGCTTTATTTTATGCAGGAGATCCCCACTGCGTGCAAGCTAATGGGGAAGTCGCTTTAACTGCAATTGAATGTTCTTTAACTCCCACATTTGAACTTGTCTTACATAAAAACATGAAATTGAATGCACCAATGGGAGAAACTAAAGATGCTTGGATTGCAGTTGGATTGGATGAAGATTTAAATGAGGCAATGAAAAAATCTGTCCGCGAATATTTAGACATTGCTAATAGTAAGTATGGTATAACAAAGCAAGATGCTTTATTAATTGGTAGTGCAGCAATTGACTTTGAAGTTTCACAAGTTGTTGATATTGTGAAGGGTATTCATGGCGTCGTTCCTAAAGAACTATTTCGCGATGTTAAACCTAAATAGTTAACTAAGGTATATCTTGTCTCCTTTTTAAGGCAAGGGCTGTATTTGAATAATCGTTTATGTTCTCATGTATAGTAGAATACGACTTGGTTAAATGGCATCAAGTAAAAGCCTACTCAACAACAGCAGTATTATCTTGGCTTAAGCGTTATTAATTTCCATCACACCTTTCTTAGTTCATAGACTAGAGGTGTGATTTCTTGTATTGTTTGTTTAGTATTTATACTGTTGTAAAGAGAATAAGATGCCTAATGACACGGAAATAAACATTGTCGAAGCAGCTTCTCCAACAAATGATAGTGCTAAAGAAGTATTAGTCGAAATTTTGCTCAATGGGGGATTTCGGTATCAAATTAAAGTCAAATCGGATAATCCATTACTTCGTAGCTTGATTGCAGCTTTCCTAGCGCGAACCCAAGGAAAACAAGACAGCTTTTTATTTCAAATTCCAATTGAAGAAAATAAATCGAGTCTTTGCTTCACTAGCGATCATCTTGTAGGATTGATCACACAGCCGCCAATTCTACTACGCAGAAAGCAGGAATTAGAAATTGAATAATCTGTAATCTAGTCCCAATGGTGTGGCAGACTAATAGGCTAAAGATAGCTCGTGCTTATTGCAAATTACTTGATGCAAATTGCCACTTGGAACGTTAACTCAATCCGGACTCGTCAAGAACACGTTGTTGCTTGGTTGCAGCAAAACCCCCTTGATGTACTGTGTTTGCAAGAAACTAAAGTTGTTGATGCAGATTTTCCGCGATCGCCTTTTGAGCAACTCAACTATCACGTTTATGTCTCAGGGCAAAAATCTTATAATGGTGTGGCGATTCTCAGTCGTTCCCCTTTAACTGATGTCAGTACAGGTTTTACACCAATTTTAGGCGAGGCGATTGAGCAAAGCCCAGCGTCGGAGGCGATCGCCACTTCACTTTCAGAAATTGATACGCAAAAACGCCTGATTACTGGTGTCATTGCAGGTATTCGCATTATTAACCTCTACGTACCAAATGGTGCAGCGGTAGGTAGTGAAAAATATGAATACAAATTGCGCTGGTTGCAAGTGTTGCGCGAATACTTGCAGTCACTTTTAGTTGGATCGGCTAATATTTGTATTTGTGGTGACTTCAATATTGCACTCGAAGACTGCGATCTGCACGACCCTGTTAATCTTACAGGAAATATTATGGCATCAGAACTAGAGCGGCAAGCACTGCGTGAAATCTTAGCACTAGGCTTTAGTGATGCTTTTCGTAAGTTTACTTCTGAAGCAGGACACTATAGTTGGTGGGACTATCGCGGTGGAGCTTTTCGGCGTAACTTAGGTTGGAGAATCGACCATCATTATCTCACTGCTGATCTATACAAACAAGCAAAAAGCTGCTTTATTGATATCACGCCACGAAAGTTATCCAAACCGAGCGATCATGCTCCCGTAGTTGTTGAAGTTTAAATTTTAGCTTTTAAATTTGAGATTAAGCTTGCAGGTGAGTATCTATTATCCAAAATCTTCAGGGAAAATGCGGCTATGTTTCTAGTCACAGGAGCAACAGGACAAATTGGTCGAAGAGTGGTACGATTGCTGCGACAACAAGAACTACCCGTACGTGCTTTTGTCCGCCTCAATTCTCGCTACGGTGAGTTAGAACACCGAGGTGCAGAAATTTTTATTGGTGACTTGCGCCAAGAAAAAGATATTCAAAAAGCTTGTCAAGGAGTGCAGTACATCATCAGCACTCATGGTTCAGATGGCGATCCTCTGGCGCTTGATTATCGTGCCAATATTGAGTTGATTGATCATGCCCTAGCACAACAAGGAAGGCATTTTGTGTTTATTTCGGTGTTAGGTGCAGATCGCGGCTACGAAGATGCTCCTACATTTAAAGCAAAACGAGCAGTAGAACAATATCTTCAAAGCAGTGGTTTAAATTATACAATTTTTCGCCCTGCTGGATTGTCCTCAAATCTGCTCTCGCTTGCAGAACGATTTCGCCAAACAAGAATGTATTTATTAATTGGCGATCCCAAAAACCGCACATCAATTGTTAGTACAGACGATTTAGCCCAAATGGTAGTAAATTCGATTTCAGTTTTTGGAGCAAAAAACCAAGTTTTATCAGTAGGAGGACCAGAAATTTTACACAGGGAAGACATTCCCCGCATTTTTGGTCGCGTTTTTAATCAAGAGCCTATTATTATTAATTCACCTTTATTAGTTGTTGATGGTTTGCGGACAGTATTAGGATTGTTAAATCCTTCAGTGCAAAAAACTCTGGGTACTTTCCGTACTTTACTTGCTAACGAGTTTTTCTGTACGCATGATGAAATTGCACACTTGGAGTCAGTATTTAATTTAAAACTAGAAACTTTGGAAAGTTTCTTAAGGCGCTATTTAGCAGTTTAAAATAATCCATTAAATCGATGACGGATAATGTCGATGCCAACTTAAAATCATCGAAGCTAAGTGCAATTGTCTTAGCTGGCGGAAAAAGTTCGCGCATGGGTAAAGATAAAGCCTTGATCCTCGTTCAGGGTGTCCCGTTGTTGCAATTAATCTGTGATATTGCTGGTACTTTATGCAACGTAGTCTATGTGGTGACACCAACACCAGAAAACTATCAGCATTTATTCAAACATTACCAATTTGTTCGTGAAGTACCGCTGCTTCAAGAAACTGTAGGTAACTCGTCTTCAACCAAAATAACTTTACCGTTACCGCATGGTCCATTAGTTGGGTTTGCTCAAGGGCTTGCTGTCGTGCAAACTGAGTGGGTTTTGTTACTGGCTTGCGATTTACCAAAATTGCAAGTCGAAGTGTTACAAGACTGGGCAAGAGAACTAGAAAATATTCCTCAAAATGCGATCGCTGCTTTACCTCGTCATGCAAAAGGCTGGGAACCTTTATGTGGCTTCTACCGCCGTAGTTGTTTACCTCTGTTAAATGATTTTATTGCCCAAGGAGGGCGATCGTTTCAAGCTTGGTTAGCGCAACACTACGTCCATATCTTACCTGTACCATCAGTAGAAATGCTTTTTAACTGCAATACACCCGATGATTTAGCTTTTGTCATCGACGATAAACAGTCATAGGAGTAGAAGCATGAATGAAGTATTTAAGGCGCCTTGGGCGATATCGCTTATTGCTATCACCACGGTAATTTCTGCACTGCTACTGGGAGTTATTTTAGTTGGGCTGTTGACTGGTCCTCGTAGTGATATTGCATGGATAGTGGCGATGGTTGTGATTCCTTTGGTGATTCTGTTGACGTCTGTGTTCTTTAGTATTCGTGGCTATGCGATCGCCGACGATACGCTTTATATTCAGCGCATTGGTTGGAACACCAAAATTGATTTAAGGAACTTAACTTCTGCTGATGTAGATCCACAAGCAATGCGAAACTCACTACGTAAGTGGGGAAATGGTGGGTTATTTAGTTACTCTGGAAAGTTTTACAACCGGAAATTGGGCAATTACCAAGCTTATGCGACAGACCCGAGTAAAGCAGTAGTTCTGAAGTTGCGCGATCGCACAATTGTTGTTACTCCAGAACATCCAGAAAGATTTGTATCTCAGGTTTTAGCGATATCTAGTAAATAGTGTTGTTCTAAACTCTCGTCATTTAGTACATATTCACTATCAAACTCAAGCATTGAAGAACAAAGGAAAAGCAACATGTATAGATCTAATTTAGCTATACATAATATTCCATTTACAGATTAATAATTAGCTGTCTATAAACCTAAATGAATTCCTCCTCGTTTTGCGAATACTCTATTCAAAATAGAGTAGGGAAAACGCGCTATAAATATGTGTAAAAACCGCTCTAGTTATCGTTTCAAAGTAAAGTTTTATTGAAGGATAATAGATGTATGTGAAAAAAAGATTATTTGATTAAATTAAATGAGAATACAATCATCAGTATTAGTACATCTTGGCTTTGGAAAATACGTGCGATCAGATCAAGTAACAGCAGTTATTCCTATTGAAGAAGAACGCGGACCAGGACGACGTACGTTTATACATCTCCAAGGACAAACAGATCCTATTGTTGCTTCTCGTGCTGAAGACTCAATCGTCCGCGACTTAGTACAAGAACCGCGTGAAGTCACTCAATCACGTCAACAGCAAGAGATTTTACACGATTTACTTATGGATTTAAGTAATGTCAATCCAACAGTACGTAGAATTGCTCGTGACGAGGGTGGACTTGACTTAGAACGCTTAGAACAGCGAATTCGCGAGGTTGTAGAAGAGTAGTCATACTAGGGATGCTAGTTATAGCATCCCTGTTTAGTTTAAACTTTAAATTAATTGATTTAGCTAGCTGGGGCTATGAATCATAGATGCTCAGCGATTGAAGTTGGTGCTACTTAAACAAAGTGTTAAGAGTTTTGAATTTTGAGTTTTGAGTTCTAAATTGTGTTTGCGCAGCGTGCCGGAGGCAATTATTTTGAGTTTTGTTCGCGTCAGCGTGCCGGAGGCAATCATTAAAAGAATTTTCTTAACTCAACACTTCACGACTCTAAATTGGTGGATGAGGTTTGTTTAGCTGCGAATTTATGCGCCAAGCACTCAAATTTCCAAGAAATTGTCAATCATTACCCTGATAATGAATAGAGTTTAGTATCAGAGTAAATTATTATGAGTAGTGCCACTGTTCTCCAAAACTACATTAATGGCGAATGGTGTGAGTCTAGTGCTACTACGTATTTGGATGTAACTAACCCTGCAACAGCGGAAATACTGGCTAAGGTTCCCATAGGAATAGTAGCAGACGTAGAACAAGCAGCAACAGCAGCAGCCGCAGCATTTAACACCTGGCGTCGCACTCCACCTGGAGAACGAGTGCAGTATTTATTTAAACTTAAAGCACTGTTAGAAGAGAACTTTGAGGACTTAGCTACAACAATTACGCAAGAGTGCGGTAAAACTTTAGCAGAATCAAAAGGGGAACTGCAACGAGCAATTGAAAATGTAGAAGTTGCCTGCGGAATTCCAATTTTGATGCAAGGCTACAACTCGGAAGATATCGCGAAAGGCATTGATGAAATTTTAATTCGACAACCCGTAGGAGTCGCAGCAGTTATTGCACCGTTTAACTTTCCAGGGATGATTCCCTTTTGGTTTATGCCGTATGCGATCGCCTGCGGTAACACTTACATTATCAAGCCCTCGGAGAAAGTGCCACTAACAATGCAAAAAGTGATGCAGCTTTTGGCACAAACAGGATTACCAAAAGGCGTCGTTAATCTCGTTAATGGTGCTAAAGAAGTTGTCGATGCAATTCTCGATCATCCTGCGATTCGTGCAATTAGCTTTGTCGGTTCAACTCCGGTAGCGCGTTATGTTTACAGTCGAGCAACAGCAAATGGTAAACGCGCTCAATGTCAAGGTGGGGCTAAAAATCCGGTGATTGTATTACCTGATGCGGATATGGCAATGACAACTCGTATTGTTGCTGATAGTGCCTTTGGCTGTGCTGGACAGCGTTGTCTAGCGGCTTCTCTTGCAGTGACAGTTGGAGAAGCACGTCAAACCTTTACCGAAGCGATCGCTAATGTTGCTACGACTCGCGTTGTTGGTTACGGTTTAGATGACGGCGTACAAATGGGACCTGTAATTACAGCAGAAAGTCAAGCTAGAATAGAGCAATTGATTCAGCAGGGAATTGCCGAAGGTGCCAAGCCACTAGTTGATGGTCGGCAGACAAAAATTGCTGACTACCCTGAAGGTTATTTTATTCGCCCAACGCTACTCCAGAATATCGAGCCTACAAGTACAATCGCCCAAACTGAGGTTTTTGGTCCTGTATTAGGGTTAATTCATCTTGATACAGTTGATAATGCGATCGCCTTTGTAAACAGCGGTCAATACGGCAATATGGCGTGTTTGTTTACCTCAAGTGGCGCTGCTGCACGCAAATTTCGCTACGAAGCTGAAGTTGGCAATATTGGTATTAACATTGGCGTTGCTGCACCGATGGCTTTCTTTCCCTTTAGTGGTTGGAAGGAAAGTTTCTTTGGCGATTTGCACGGACAAGGACACCACGCCGTTGAATTTTTTACCCAAACGAAAGTTATTGTTGAGCGCTGGTTTCAAGATTGGTCAAGACAATTTTAGCTCGTTTTCTCTAAAGCTTATATATAAGTGCCTGGCAAATGAATTCGTGGCTAATAAACAAAGTCCACCTGCGTGGACTACACATAAACCTTAAACTCTTGAGAATGCCTGGCGAATGAATTCGCGGCTAATAAACAAAGTCCACCTGCGTGGACTACACATAAACCTTAAACTCTTGAGTGTGCGTAGGCACACTTAACTTATGTAGCCCCGACGACTTCAGTCAGAAGCATCCACCATAGCAGATTCATTGAATTTAGTTCTGATACTTTCAACTCGACGCCGATTGACTCCTAAATCACCCTCTCCTAAACGCGAAGCTGAACGAACGTGAATCACTTTGGCATTTTTGTCAAGCAAAAATTCGACATCATCAACAAATCCGACAACGGGAATTGTAAATTCGCTATAAATGTAATTTTCACTTTGGGCGATCGCTTTGGCGCGGTGAAAAGATTGTAGTACTGTTTTGAGGTGAGCCATTGCTGCTTGCTCAGTTGAGTTGTAAGTTAAAGGTGCAATTTGATGTGCTGCATCCTGACTTTGACTATTGACACAATTAGGAGTACTAGGGCAGGGTGCTAATTGACCAGCACGAACACCAATATTATCAGGGCGCGTTCCGGCAAACAACTGCGGTTCTCCAGAAAAGGCAATTTTTGTGCCTAATGCACAGATAGTGACGAAAAGTAATGCAATGAAGGTAAAAAGAACTCGTTGGAATACAGAACTTGATTTCGTCTCAACTGTTGACATGATTTCAAACCTTATTGCACTTGGCATTAACCAAAGACGATTGTACTGTTCTTTGCTAGTGTAGTCCCCCTGATCTCTACATATAGACAATATGCCTTTAACTCACTTGATCTTTTTAGTATTTGGTATAGGACTCGTCTGGGTAAGTTTAAAATTTAAAGACGATGTTTACCGCCTAGCAACAGCAATATCTGGTGCAATCTTTATCGTGTGGGGGTTTGCCCTCACCCCCTTGCAGTTTCAACTGCCAATAGAAGCACTTGTGCTAATCTTAGTATTTCCTCTTTGCTTACGTTGTCTTAGAGAATAAATTAAGCAGATAACGGTGCATCAGTAACGCTAACACTCTTGTGCTGTTGTGCTTTAGTAGAAGACCACGGTGCAGAATTTAAACTAATAGCTTCTGTAGTCCGAGGATGTCGTGTGGGCATTGTCTGCCGAAACATTTGGTAGTAATCCTTACGCGATTCTTCAAATAAATAGCGCAGTTCGGCAATAGGATTATTGTGATGATCGACACGCAAATCAAGATAAGGATAAACATCTTGATTGACAACATAAATAGCTGCCGATTGACGACCTCGTTTATCACCACCCGCAGCTTCCCCAGCTTCTAAAGCTTGCAGTAACCGTTCGGAAAACTCCATACCTTCTTTTGCTTGATATGCTTCTGCCATTGCCAGCAAGGTTTGTTCGCCGACAAGCATGTTACCAGCTACAGAGAAGTAGGGAAACGTAAAATGTCCTGCCCAATCGATGCACTCTTTCCCCGTCCAAGCCGCAGTGTGACCGTTGTGATCGACTAAATGTAATTGGCGATGGTCGCGGTCTTTGTCGTCTTTGAGCAACAGATAAATAATATCTTCGACAGAAATTTCGTCTAAGGTACCTTCGCTGATTGCCCGTTGTTCTAGTAATTGAATACCCCAAATTCCCAACAGCGGGTTGGTTTGTGCTTGAGTTGCGATCGCCCCAATTGTTGCTTTGGCATGAGGCACTAATGCCCCTACTGCTAGATGCTTTGTTGCGACTGCAACCCCTGTCATTTGCGTTGTTGGATCCCAAGCCACAATTGAGAATGTCATGATTCCCTGTATTTACTACCTAACGAGTTCTGTATAGAAACATTATTTTTCTATATCATTTATTTACAGATGTGTACTGTCGTGTATTTAACTATTCCCCAGAATCTTGCATTGCTAACATCAGCTGCTATGGCAGAGGTCAGAGGTCAGGGATCAGGGGTCAGGTTTTTGAAGAGTTACTGAAATTAACCACTGCTATATCTAACAAAACAGTTGTGGTTGAATGACTGAACGGTTATCTCATGTTGTAAGCCAAGGTATTGTTATGTGCGGTATTGGTGGCGTCATGCACCACGATCCGGCTCGTCCCGTGAATCCAGATGTTCTAGTGGCGATGGCGGCAATTCAGTATCATCGCGGTCCAGATGGATTCGGTGTCAAAATTATGAGCGATCGCGGTGTTGGTTTCACCCATGCGCGATTATCAATTATTGACCTCAACCCCGAACGCGGACGACAGCCGTTTGTTTCCGCCGATGGGCAGTACATGATTGCCCACAATGGTGAGTTTTACGACTATAAGCGCATCCGTGCTGAACTGACTTCAATAGGTTATCGCTTTCGCAGCAAGAGCGATACGGAACTGACAATGCACTTAACAGATCGCTACGGGTTAGAAGGTGCGTTACCACATCTACGCGGCGAGTTTGCTTTTGCGCTTTACGAACGTTCCAAAGATCGACTGACGCTAGTGCGCGATCGCTTTGGTGTCAAACCTTTGTATTGGACAATGACGCCTGAAGGTTTAGTCTTTGGTTCGGAAATTAAAGTACTACTTGCACATCCAGCAGTTGAGCGCCGCTTTTCCTCTGAAGGACTGTATCATCAACTGATGCAACTAATTGTACCAGGAACATCGGCATTTGAGGGAATTTACGCAGTTGAACCTGGGCAAATGGTGATTGTTGAGCGTCATGATGGACAACTACAGGTTAAAACTAAACAGTACTGGGATTTGAACTTCCCGCGTCAATCTGAACGCAAAGCAAGATTAGCTGATGAAGAGTACATCGAAGAACTACGCAGCCGTTTTATTGAAGCTGTCCAATTGCGACTTGAAGCTGATGTTCCTGTAGCGTGTTACTTATCTGGCGGTATCGACTCGTGTACGATTATGGGTATTGCCGCCGCAAGTCAACAATCACCCGTTAAAGCCTTTACGATTGGCTTTGACGATCGCGACTACGACGAAACGGCGATCGCCCGCGAAATGGCACAAGCCACAGGTGCCGATCAAGATGTCTTGATGGTCGATGGCAATCAGCTTTACGATCACTTTGCTCGTACCATCTGGCACACAGAACGCAGTATTTACAACACTTTTACCGTTGCCAAGTTGTTGATGAGCGAACACGTCAACAAAGCTGGTTACAAAGTGGTTGTTACGGGGGAAGGATCGGACGAACTTTTCGCAGGGTATCCGCAACTGCGACTTGATATGATTTTGCACGGTATGGATGATGCCTCACCGCAAGAACGCGCCGATTTGGAAGATTGGCTAGCAGAAAGTAATCGCCTGTTTAAAGGCAATCTTTTAGCGGAAAAAGCTTTAGACGATCCAGCATTGACAAACTTAGTAGGCTTTACACCCAGTTGCTTGCAATCGTGGTTATCCTCGTCTACCCACGTTCCAGGATTACTTCATCCCGATCGCCGTGCTGCACTGCAAAATTACTCGCCAGGGGAAGCTGTTGCCAATGCCCTTAATGCTGACCAAATTGATGGACGCCACCCCCTTGACAAAGTGCAATATATATGGATAAAAACTCAGTTCGAGTCACAAGTTCTCGGCTGGGCAGGCGATCGCGTGGATATGGCAAATTCAATGGAAGCACGCCCGCCATTTCTCGATCATCCCTTAGTAGAATTTGCTGTAACTCTACCGCAAAATATGCGCTTGCGGGGACGTAAAGATAAATATATCCTGCGCGAGACAATGCGCGAGCTTTTACCAAAATCACTATACGAACGACAAAAGTTTGCTTTTATGGCTCCACCATCGCACACCGATCCGATTAAACAACGCGCGATGCAGGCATTATCTGCAACTTATTTATCAAAACAAGCAATTGCCGACGCAGGCTTACTCGACACTGCAGGCGTACAACAGATTCTCCAACGTCACGGCGATGCAAATACCCCAGTTTCAGACCGCGTACAACTCGATGCGATTATTAATCATATGCTCAGCGTGCAAATGCTCCACAAGCATTTTGTCGGCAACGATGTCCCTGCAGTCGCCCGCGATCGTGCTAAAGAACGCGGTTGGTACGCTAAAGATCAACTTGTTGTGGTAGCTTAGCGGTTGAAACCGCCGCTACACTGACAAAACCTGCCTTCACAGGTTTCTATTTGTCTTATTAGTCCACGAAGGTGGACTTAGTTTATATAGCTGCGACTTCAGTCGCCAAGCTTCATTCGCCCAGCGCCGGATCGAATTTCCCTGATGCATCAACGAGGTGACACGCAACATAATGTCCATTACCTACATCTCGGAATTCTGGTTCTACTTGATGACAGTGTTCAATTGCCCAAGGACAGCGCGTGTGAAAGCGACATCCACTCGGAGGATTTGTCGGACTAGGAACATCGCCTTCTAAAACAATACGCTGGCGCTTTGCTTCAATTGTCGGATCAGGAATAGGGATAGCAGAGAGTAAAGCTTGTGTATAAGGATGTAGCGGATTTTCGTACAGCGATACGCGATCTGCAAGTTCGACGATTTTACCAAGGTACATTACAGCAATGCGATCTGAGATATGGCGCACAACACTTAAATCATGGGCAATAAATAGATAAGTCAGTTGAAACTCACGCTGTAGCGATTGAACTAAGTTAATCACTTGCGCTTGCACAGAAACATCTAATGCGGCGATTGGTTCGTCACATACTAGAAAGTCTGGGTTAACGGCTAACGCTCGTGCGATTGCCACCCGTTGGCGTTGTCCCCCAGAAAATTCGTGAGGATAACGATAAATAAACTCTGGACTTAAGCCTACGACGTCTAAAAGATGATGAACTCGTGCTTGTTTTTCACGTCCTGTGGCTAAACCAAAAATTTCTAATGGTTCGCTAATGACATTACCAATCGTCATGCGAGGATTAAGCGATGCATAAGGATCTTGAAAAATCATCTGCATTCGTTGGCGCATTTGTCGTAACGGTTCGCCTGATAATGCCGTTAGTTCAGTTTCCTCAAAATAAACTTGCCCTGCGGTTGATTGTTCTATTTGCAGAATCGCGCGTCCTGTCGTACTTTTGCCACATCCAGATTCCCCTACTAAGCCTAAGGTTTCGCCGCGTTTAATATCAAAAGTTAGCCCATCAACAGCTTTTACTGCCCCTACTTGTCTCTGGAGAATTATGCCGCGCAGAATCGGAAAGTGAACTTGGAGATCGCGCACGCGCAGCAACGTTTCGTTTTGCTGTTGCGCTTGAAATGTGCTGGTTTGAGGTTGCACCATGATTTTTATTGATCGACACTAGGCAGTTGCTGATTGAGATTCTTGCACAACTTCTGCACCTTCAGGTTTTACCCAACAGGCGACTTGATGGTTAACTCCCACAGGTTCTAGGGGTGGATCTTCGTTATGGCATCTGGCGATCGCAAACTCGCAACGCGGTGCAAAAGGACATCCTTGCGGATAGTTCACTAAACTAGGGGGAAGTCCATCAATTGATTTGAGGCGTTCTTGTCGCTGTTCGTCTAAACGAGGAATGCTTTGAAGTAGTCCAATTGTATAAGGGTGACGCGGATGATGATATAGTGCGTGTAGTGGGGCTTGTTCAACAATTTGTCCTGCATACATTACCAATATGCGATCGGCTATACCTGCAAGCAGTGATAAATCGTGCGTAATCCAAATGACCGCCATGCCACGTTCTTCTTTCAGTTGCTTGACAAGTTCAACTATCTGTGCCTGAATTGTGACATCAAGCGCCGTCGTTGGTTCATCAGCAATGAGTAAATCAGGATTACACGCCAGTCCCATCGCAATCATGACACGTTGGCGCATACCTCCAGAAAATTGGTGTGGATAGTTGCGAATGCGATCGCGTGCCCCAGGAATTCCAACTTGTTCTAAAAGTTCAACTGCTCTTGCTTTTGCCTCTGATCTTGCCATACCTAAATGCAGTTGAATGGCTTCCGTCATCTGCTTTTCTACCCGCAAAACAGGATTCAGCGATGTCATCGGGTCTTGAAAAATCATTGCCAAACGATTTCCTCGTAGAGATCGCATTTCCCGTACACTCAACTTCAGCAAATCGCGTTCTTGAAATATTACTTCACCACCCACAACTTTACCTGGAGGTGATGGAATTAACCGCATTGCCGATAGCATAGTGATACTTTTACCCGAACCCGACTCGCCAACAATACCCACAGTTTCCTGCGCATTGACATGAAACGAGACATCATTAACCGCATGAACGACACCATTTTGAGTAAAAAAGCGCGTTTTCAGGTTGCGGACATCAAGCAATCGAGCCATAGTGAGTGAGTTTTGAGTTTTGAATTTTGAGTTAACCTCATTCATAATTCACCCTTGCACCTCTGCTTCCTCTGCACCCCGTCACCTCATCAAGATCGTCGTTGTTGTGGGTCGAGGGCTTCGCGCAACCCATCACCCAGGAGATTAAATCCCAAAACAGTAACAGCGATCGCTAAACCAGGAAAGGTTGTTACCCAAGGCGCACGGCGAAAGTAATCGCGCCCCGCAGCTAAGATTGCGCCCCATTCGGGTGAGGGTGGTTGTGCACCTAGTCCGAGAAATGATAGTGCGGATGCAGAAAGAACAGCTACTGAGACTCCCACAGTTGCCACGACAATAATCGGCGAAAGGATATTTGGCAATATGTGACGGAAAATTAAGCGAAAATGCTTTGCTCCCACAGCTTGGGCGGCTTTGAAATACTCTTTATTTTTTTCTACTAATACAGCTCCATAGGTGACACGCGCATAGAAAGGAATTGAACTAATTCCTACAGCAATTGTTGCATTAGTTAAGCTAGGACCAAGTACGGCAACTGCTGCAAGTGCAATCAATGTTTCTGTAAAGGAGAATAAAACATCAACTCCTCGCATCAAAATTGCTTCCACCCAACCTCCGGCGTATCCTGCAACCATACCTAGCAAAACGCCAGCCGTCATGGAGATAAACACAGCAATCAATCCAATTCGCAATGTTAGACGGCTACCGTAAACAATTCTGCTAAACAAATCGCGTCCAAAATCATCTGTACCAAACCAGTGTTCAGCACTCGGAGGTTGCAGCGTAGAACCGACTCCCATTTCCAGAGGATCAAAAGGCGCGATCGCCGGAGCAAAAATAGCGACAATAATTGTTACCAATAAAATAATGCCGCCAATCTTAGCACCAGGGCTGCGAAACAGAACCTGTATGAACCGACGAAATTCCCTATTCCTCGACGGAAACGGCGTAATGGGAGGTGGTGGTGTGGTAATTTGCTGAGTCATCAGTGGTATGTAATGCGAGGATCGATCCAGGCGTAGAGTAAATCCAAGACGATAGAAACAATAACAACAACAGTAGCGAAAATCAGAATAAAGCCCTGAATTGTGGGATAGTCGCGCTGAAAAATCGACTGAATTGCCAAGCGTCCAATACCATTCCAGGCAAACACATTTTCTACAACGATCGCACCACCCATCATGTAGGTAAACTGTAGTCCTAACATATTCACGACATTAATCATGCCATTACGAAAAGCATGACGCGACAGCACCAGCGTTTCTGCTAATCCTTTCGCCCGTGCAGTCCGCATATAGTCTTGCGACAGCACATCCAGCATTGAAGATCTCGTTAGACGCGATACTGATGCCGCATTAGCAAGTCCTAAAGTAAGTGCAGGTAAAACGAGATTATTCAAATTTGTCCCTGAAACAGGAAACCATCCTAAACGGACAGAAAAAATAGAGATCAGCATCAACCCAAGCCAAAAATTAGGAACAGAAATTCCTAAAATTGCTCCCGTCATCAAGGTACTATCAATCCAAGTTCCCCGTTTATACGCCGCAAAAAAGCCAGCCGTCACCCCAACAACCATAGTAATAATCAAACTAGTAACAGCAAGCAATAGCGTATTCGGTAGCCGAACAAGCAGTAAATCTAAAACTGGCTGATTACCCCGAATCGTTGTTCCTAAATCGCCTTGCAACACTCGCCCCATATACATGATGTACTGTTCGTAAATTGGGCGATCAAGTCCGAGATTGCGGCGAATTTGTTCTATCTGTTCTGGTGTTGTCGATTGCGATTGCGCGTACATAATTTGCACCGGATCGCCAGGCACAAGATGAATCAGAAGAGTTACCGCGATCGTCGTAATCCAAATTGTAAACAAACCACCCAGTAACCGTTTGATAAAATAACGTGTCATTAGTCTGTGCTACAAAACACCTCAAAATTGCAACCTTCTCTCCCAACCTCTTCTCTTTGCGACCTTTGCGTACTTTGTGGTAGCCTACGGCAAGCCGCTATGCGTCTACGTTTCAAACAAGATCTGACACTACTACAAAGCCCCCACCAAAAAAGTATCTATTGCAGCCTCACATCATTAAACACAGGTCGATTAAAAGGACCAATCTTAAAGCCTTGCACCTGTGTCCGAGTTGCATAAACCCACAGTGACCCTGGTGTATACAGTGGAATGTGTACAGCATTCATCAGCAAATATTCCATGACATCATTAACAGCTTCTCTCCGCTGCGTTGCATCAACCGTCGTGCGGGTTCTCTCTAATAGCGCATCTAATTCGGGTGATTGGTAGCCACTGTAAGCCCCAGGAGAATGCCAAAGTTGATAGAGAATGTCGGGATCAAACCATGCCCAATCCATCATGTCAAATGTACTGATACCCGTATTTCTTTCATTTTCTTGTTTAACGCGAGCATTGAGCGTACCAATATCCATCGTTTCGATTTTGGCATTGATACCTACTTGCGCCAATTGACTTTGAAAGACTTGTACCATGCGTTCGCGGTTGTCACCTGTAGAAGTCATCAGAATCACTTCCATCGGTCGATTTGCACCATAACCCATTTCCGCTAATAGTTGTCTAGCGCGATCGGGATTATGTTCGTAGCTATATTGTCCACAAAACTCTTGGTCATTACCAAAGACGCCACGGCTAATCGGACAGCGTTCGCGTTCTACTAACCCTTCATCAAAAGCGACTCGCAATGCAGCATCAACATCGATTGCATGTGCAACGGCTTGACGCGCGCGGATATCATTAAATGGCGGACGAGAAACGGTAAATTCAAAGAAAAAGTTCTGTCCGGTATTTTCTGCAACGTGTAATTCTAAGTTAGAGTCGCCGCGTATCGCATCTAAGTCATCGAGTGGTGGGTTAACAATAAGCTGTACTTCCCCTGTTTGTAAACCGGCAAGTCGGGTTTGTGCTTCCGGAATTTGCCGCACCACAA
The DNA here is from genome assembly GCF_002749975.1 of Gloeocapsopsis sp. IPPAS B-1203. Lineage (NCBI taxonomy): Bacteria > Bacillati > Cyanobacteriota > Cyanophyceae > Chroococcidiopsidales > Chroococcidiopsidaceae > Gloeocapsopsis > Gloeocapsopsis sp. IPPAS B-1203. The sequence goes on from NZ_PEIG01000019.1 coordinate 101,570, forward strand.
GTCTATCTAAATAAGCTGCACCTTCATTTTGTACTGGACGACCATAGCGAACGTAGTCAGGATTCTTATCTAATACAATTTCGTCGCCGCGCGTCCAACTGACAAGTTGCCATGTACCTGTACCAACTGCTTGCGACACACCAAACTGATTACCCAATTCCTGATTGCTATCGCAAATCATACTGGCAAAAGGATCTGCCATAAAAGAGACAAAAGCAGCAAATGGCGATTGAAACCTAAACCTGACAGTTTGTGGGTCAACAACATCCACAGTTTCAATTGGTCCCCACGCCCCGCGCGTTACGCTAGGATTCTGACTATCAATAGCGCGATCGGCAGTATACTTTACGTCATTCGCATCAAACGGCGTACCATCGTGACAGGTAATTCCTTCATTAAGAACAAAAGTGACTTCTGTGCCATCATCACTGACTTGCCACTCGCGAGCAAGATTAGGAACAATCTCACCATTATCATCAAATGCTAGGAGCGTGTCGTAAATCTGATCAAAAATTTGCCACGATAGCGTTGTTGTCGTGCGATGCGGGTCAAGGGAATCTGCATCTCCATATCTTGCCCAGATTAGTGTTCCGCCCTCTGTTGCTGTTGTACCTGGCGATGGGCTAGTGGTAGTAGTCTGCTGATTATTACCACAAGCACTGACTAAAAGTGCTGTTAATGCTGCGCCTAATAGCGATCGCGCTGTTTTCTTTCTCAATTTAAATTGCCAAAACATTAATTACCTTCGGTTTCAACAGTGCCCTAAATGTTATGAAAGCAAGATATTCATTACTATGAAATAGCTCTGATGATGTTTTATGAAAAGTTGATTATTCCTCACAAATTAAGTGTTTGGCGTACAGCTTGTCATTGAGAGAAAGTCAAACTAAAACACCTTTAGCTAAATAGAAGCTTGCTGAAAACGCTTTCGATACCTTACTTTCGGGCATTATTTACTTACAGTCATGATGAAAAACGGGAGCTAATAAAATTTGCTCATAAAGTAGAGAACACTATTATGACGTATCTCACATAGCTCATATTAAAGGACGATTGTGATTTGAAACACAAAAAATTTAGGAAAGTTTAGGTAAACCGTCGCTTTGCGATCGCCTAAAGTATCTTCCTAGTGAATTTTAGATACCTATTAATTTTAAATGGCTTGCTGTTTGTAATTAGTGTATGAGTTTGTGGCAAATTGAGGAAGCAAAAATCTGTCTTGCCGAATACTGTTTTTGAAAAATTACATAGCTATCGAGCGAGCGCTCGGATTCATAAATGCTCGGAAATCTACTTAACCTGAGTTCGGGATAAGAAAAGGGACAGGTAGTAAGCTGAAAATAACGTTAAATTCAGCACCTGTCCTATGTTTAGTTTAGAATCTTTGTTCTGCCATGTAGATGATTTCTGTAAAGCGTTTG